>JBAQQZ010000036.1:0-49600 GCA_049295615.1 Patescibacteria group bacterium | reverse complement strand
GTGGGAGCCTGCTCGACAACAACTTCTACGGCAACCCGGAATACGAAAAGAGCAGCAAGGAAGAGCGGCTCGTGGCATTGGAGAAATCCGGCCTCGGCAGCCTGTTGACGCATTTCCAGCAAGGCCTCGACACCCAGATCCAGACCAGCGGCGACACCATCAGCTTGGGACAACGCCAGCTGATCGCCTTCGTGCGCGCCGTGTTGCGCAAACCGGAACTCCTCATCTTGGACGAGGCGACAGCCAACATCGACACGGTCACGGAACAGTTGCTCGGCCAGGCACTTGAGAAACTGCCAAAAGAGACGACGACTGTGGTCATCGCACACCGCTTGAACACGATTGAAAACGCGGACGAGATTTTCTTCGTCAACGGTGGGGAAGTCACGGCCGCCGGCTCGCTCGACAAGGCCGTCGAGATGCTGATGCACGGCAAGCGCGCGACGTAAATAAAAAAACACGATCCATGCTTCACGTCCGACGTTCTGCAGACCGCGGGCATTTCCAACACGGTTGGCTGGACACCTTCCACACATTTTCGTTTGCCGGATACTACGATCCGGATTGGATGGGATTCGGCGCATTACGCGTCATCAACGAAGACACGATCGCTGCGAAGAGGGGATTTGACGAGCATTCCCATGAGGACATGGAAATCTTGACGTACGTGATCGAAGGCGCACTAGAACACCGCGACAACCTTGGTAATGGTTCCGTCATCCATCCAAACCAAATCCAATACATGTCGGCGGGGACAGGCATCCAGCATAGCGAATTCAATCCGGCGGACGAACCCGTTCACTTACTGCAGATCTGGATCGAGCCGAATATGGAGCATGCCGAGCCGCGATATGAGGAGAAAGAGCTGCCTGGCACGAAACCCGGCGAGCTCCAGCTCATCGCCTCCGCAGACGGGCGTGACGGTTCGGTTGCCATTCGCCAAGCGGCGGACGTCTACCTGGCGAAATTCATGGCGGGGGATTCAGCCATTTTCCACATTGTCTTAGGGCGGAAGCAATGGATTCAGGTCATTTCCGGTGAACTTGGCGTCGGTCCGGAACTCCTGAAAGGCGGGGATGCCTGCGAAATCGAGAGTGAAGGCGATTTCGCCTTGCACGCCAACCAGCCATCCCACTTCTTGCTCTTCGACCTTGCTTCGTAGGCAGAAGGTCAACCGCTTGACAGAAAGCAAAAAATCGGGTATCTTCGACAGATTCACTATGTACAAGACCCAACGCGACAACTATTCCGGCGGCAGCAAGTTCGGAAACAAAAAATTCGGCGGAAATGCCCCGTGGAAGCGCGATTCTCGCGACCAAGGCGACAAGCCGTCTTTTCGCGCAACCTGCGCCCAATGCAACGAAAGCTGCATGGTTCCGTTCCGCCCGAACGGCAGCAAGCCGGTCTTGTGCAGCAATTGCTTCAAACGCGAGGGCGGCGGACGCGACAGCCACTTTGAACCGAAGCGCTTTGACGGTTCGCGCAAGACGTACACTGCTCCTGGCCAATCCAGCGGCGGACATGTCGAAGCAGAGCTCAAAGCCATCAATTCCAAACTGGATAAGATCATCATCGCACTGGACGCACTCGAACTCGAGTAAAACCAACGCAAACAAAAAACCTCCCAATTGGGAGGTTTTTTGTTGTCGCCGTATTAGGCGGCGCGCTGCACGTTGACGGCAGCCGGGCCCTTTTCGCCGTTTTCGACGTCAAAGGTCACCTTGTCGCCTTCGCGGAGCTCGTCGTATTGAGCGCCCACGAGTGACTTGCTGTGGAAGAAGAGGTCCTTCTCCTGGCCTTCTGCACCGATGAAGCCGAAGCCACGGTCAGTAAGCTTTTTGATTACACCATTCATAGTATTTGTCTATTAATGAGTAAAATTGCAGAGTTAGGTATATTTTTGAAAGCCGACGATGTTTCAAAATATGGCAATTTTATGCGAGTATATTAGCAGATTTTCTCCAGAAAGTCAATAGACATGCTTACTCGCCCTTTTTATCTTGACCAAGCGGCCTTTTTTTGGTTTAATGAGGCACTTTCCACTATGGACCATGGCAACGTCATCATCCGCTTTAGCGATGTCACATTCGGCTACGACGAGGACCATTTGACCCTCGACGAGGCCAGTTTTTCGGTCCGCGAGAACGCCAAAGTCACGGTCATGGGCCAAAACGGCGCCGGCAAGAGCACGATCTTCAAGCTGATGACGGGCGTCTTGAAACCCAAAGAAGGCGGCATCCACATCAAGAAAGACGCGACCATCGCTACGGCACTCCAAGTCATTCCACGCGACCAGCTCGGGGAATCAGTCCGTGACTACTTTGGACATGCGTTCCCCGAAAAAATGTATGACCTCGACAAGCGTATTGCCGACGTTCTGGAGGTCGTCAACCTCGTCGCACCTCTCGACAAGAAGTTGAGCGAGTTTTCCGGCGGACAATTGGCACGCCTTTTGCTGGCGTATGCGTTGATCCAAAATCCAGACATCTTGCTGCTCGACGAACCGACCAATAACCTCGACAAAGCTGGGATCGAACACCTGACGGGGTTCCTCATGATGTATCCCAAGACCGTGCTCGTCATTTCGCACGACGCGGATTTCTTGAATGCGTTCACCGAAGGCGTCCTGCACCTCGATGTGTTCACGCACAAGGTCGAACAATACGTCGGCAACTATTTTAACGTCGTCGAAGAGATCTCCGCACGCCTGGAGCGCGAACGCATGCAGAACGCGCGCTTGCTGAAAGACATCCAAGACCGCAAGGACAAGGTCAACTTCTTTGCCAACAAGGGAGGCAAGATGCGCAAGCTCGCCAGCAAGCTGCGCGACCAGATCGACGAGGCCGAAGACGAGATGGTTGACGTACGGCAAGAAGACCGCACGATCCGCGACTTCACCATTCCAGCGCAGGAATTTGACCAGCCGCTCGTGACTATCACCTCGCTCAAGGTGATCAAGGACCACGCTCCGCATCGCGCGAACGTTGATCTTGTGTTGCGCCGTGGCCGCCGCGTGCTGATCGCGGGACCGAATGGCATCGGCAAGAGTACGCTGTTGCGGACGCTCGCCGGGAACGAAGATCCGGGCGCCGTCATCCACGAAGGCGTGCGCGTCGGTTATTACCGCCAGGATTTCTCCGGTTTGGATTTCGACAAGACGGCATATGACACGTTGGCCGAAGCCATGGAATCACCGTTGAACGAGAAGCTCCGCGCCGTCGCGTCGCAATTCCTCATTACGTCGGCGTTGCTCAAAAACAAAGTCGGCTCATTGTCCGAAGGCCAGAAAGGCTTGCTGTGCTTTGCACAGTTCGTCTTGCAACAGCCAGGACTCCTCATCCTCGACGAACCGACAAACCACATCAACTTCCGCCACATCCCGGTCATCGCCAAAGCACTGGACGACTATGAAGGCGCGATGATCTTGGTGAGCCACGTCCCTGAATTCGTGAACGCGATCCGCTTTGATGAAGTCCTCGATTTGAGTACACTAAAGACCGAATGAAGATCGGCATTATTGGCGGAGGAGCGGCGGGGCTCATGGCCGCTGCCGCGGCACACGAAGCAAACCCGGACGCGGATATTTTTCTGATAGAACGGAACGACGGCCTCGGCAAGAAAGTCATCATCTCCGGCGGCGGACGCTGTAACGTCACGACGGGAATCTTTGATGTGAAGACCGTGTTGACGCGCTATCCACGCGGCGGAAAATTCTTGTCGTCGGCGATGTATAAATTTCCGCCGGAACAAGTCTATGCCTGGTTTGAATCACACGGTGTTCCGTTGAAAATCGAAGAAGACTTACGCGTCTTCCCGCGATCCGACGATGGCAAGGACATCGTCCGTGTGTTCGAGAACCTTTTCCATTCTCCCCGCATCCATCTTTTATTGAAAGCCGCTGCAATCGATGTTGAGAAACAACCTGAGGGGTTCCATGTCATTTTTAAGAACAACGCCGAGCCGCTCATTGTCGACAAACTCATTTTGACGACCGGCGGGCAAGCATATCGTCACACGGGATCAAAAGGCGACGGTTATGCATTCGCACAAGCGCTCGGCCACACCATTACGCCGCTTGCGCCGAGCTTGAACGCCTTCTTCACCCAAGAAACTTGGCCCGCAGGATTGTCGGGCCTGTCATTCCAAAAAGCGACGATCACGGCAAAGAAGCAAAAGAAATTCTCCTACACGGGGCCGTTTCTTTTCACGCACAAAGGCGTCAGCGGTCCTGCGGTGTTCGCCGTTTCATCGCTTGTGGCCTTTGAAACCTACGACCGCGAACATCCTCTCGACATCGCAATCGACCTCTTTCCTGACCAGACATCGGACGAAGTGCGCAGCATGATCGAGACGAATATTTCTGCAAATCCCAAAAAGAGTTTCACCAATAGCTTGCTTGGCATCATCTCGAAATCGCTTGCGGAAACCGTCGTGAACGAATTGGGAATCGTCGCGGAAAAAAAAGCGGGGGAAGTCGGAAAGAAAGATATCCTGCGTTGCGTCAATTGGCTGAAAGGGATTCCGTTGCATGCCATCGCGCGCGGGGCGGGGGATGAGTTCGTGACGGCTGGTGGCGTCGAGCTGAAAGAAGTCGACCCGACGACGATGGAATCAAAAATCTGCCCGGGACTGTTCTTCGCCGGAGAGATCTTGGACATCGACGGCTTTACCGGCGGCTTCAACCTCCAAGCCTCATGGGCGACGGGGAAGCTCGCAGGAGAACATGCCGGGTTGGGGAATTGAGACCGAAAGGGTAAGCTATGCCGATGAATACCATCTACGTCCAATACGCCAACATCACGTGGGTCGTGATCTTCGTCGTGTGGGTCATTGGCTTTTTTGGGAATAAGAAGACCGCCAAGCTCCGATATCCCTTGGAGCAAGTCGTCGTATTCCTCTTGCTCGTTGCGAGCTTCATCCTATTATTTGATTGGCCATTGTTCCATGGATGGCTTGCACTCCGGCTCGTGTCGCAGACAGAAATCGGAGGTATCCTTGGCGTGGCATTGGCGTATGCCGGAGCCGCGTGTGCCATCTGGGCTCGCATCTCATTGGGGAAGAATTGGAGTGGCGCTGTCGTCACGGTCAAGGAAAACCACGAGCTCATCAAAAAAGACCCGTACGCCTACATCCGCCATCCGATCTACACAGGTTACCTGGCAACAGCGCTTGGCTGCGCGCTCACCGTCGGGACCGTGGGGCCGTTACTGGGTGTTGTCGTCATGCTCCTCGCCTTTGCGATCCGCATCCGGCGCGAAGAGCTCCTCATGACGCAACAATTCCCCAATGACTATCCCGCGTACAAAAAAACCTCCAAGATGCTGGTCCCATTTCTTTTTTGAGAGTGTTGGGCTAGTTGACGACGATCGTGGCCGTAAAGTTCACCAGGAACATCGGGCAGGCCTGGCCAGGATTGCAGATCGGCGCGCCAATGCCGTGGAGCGTTGTTGTGCCAACGGCATCTGCCTCGTACGCGCCTTGGAACCCGTTGGATTCCGGGCTGTCGGGGATCTTGGACATGCTGTCGGCCGGGTCAAAGGACAACGTCCATTTGAGGTTGCCGAGGTTGAGCAAAAAGCTCTGTCCTTTTTTGAGATGGATGGCGGTACCGCTGGATTGCATCGTGACGGTGACGGTCGCGGTCCCCGTCGCTGCCTCGTCAGTACTCGTTGGAGATGTCGGCGACACGCTGGCACTCACAGCCTGGTCCGGCCCAAGGAACGTGAAACTTTGCACGATGCCTTCCATCGTGTTTTGGATCGCTTGTTCATCAAACATCGAGATGCCGGCGCTCGGGTCGTAGTTGCCGATATTGCCAGAATGGATGACGTACTCAACCGCATAGCATTGGCTATTGCGGAGTGTACGATAACTCGTGATGTCGTAGATATTACCGGCGCCGTTGTCGCCCGAGATAAATTTTGTGAACGTCACGCCATTGACCGTCACAGGCGCGCTGGATGGTGTCTGTTGGTAGCCACTTGGCTGTGTGAGGCACGTCGCGATTGCTTCTGTATCCGCACTTGTCCCGACGGTGAGTTTGGCATCAACAAGATTAGTGTTTGGCTGCATTGAGGAAGGCAGGTCCACCTCCGCCAACAACAGCCCTGTGGTCGTTGCAAAGTTATATGACCAGTCTGACGTATACCCGACGCCGCCGCCTGACACCGTAAGGTTTGATGGATATGTGAAGCTGAACGTTTGGCCCTGGTCCGTGAACGTTTTGCTTCCGGATGCGTGTGCCGTCGTCGTGCCGGCGACGCAATCCTCATACGTATTCGTCCCGTTTTCAGACAAGAACGCATTCGGCCCTTCGCTCCAAAAGATGATGTCTTGCGGCGTGCCTTGGCCTTGTTCGTAGCGGATCCCAGAACCAGATACGGTCTGCGGCATCGTGAGTTGGCGTCCGTCAGACAAGGTGAGCTGGACCGTGCCGCTCGAGTAGACAGCGGAAATAGTCTTCGAACCGTCGCAAGAATAGTTTGCATTTGCGATGACCGGTGACGTCGAAGTCGGGAAGGCTGTTTCAGCCTGGGTGGACGTTGTGACAGGTTCGCTTGGGATTGGCGAAACCGATGCGGTCCGGGAAATAGCATAGACAAACATCCCTGCCGCAACGACCAGCACGAGCGTGACCGCGCTCAAAAAATAGAGATGACGTGTTTTCATGACAGAAGTATAGGACATTCTACCGCCTTGTGCAGCCCTATCAAAATCCCAACATTTAGGGTATATATCAAACGTCAGTCTTATCCCTTGATCACACCTATTCGTTTGTATGAAAAAAACGCTCTACGCCGCAGTCCTGGCAGGCAGCTTGCTCCTTGTCGGCAGCGCGGCACTTGCAGCTGACCCAGCGATGATGCAACCCGTGGCGACCGGCACGGATGCCAACACCCAAACCATGATGCCGACCTCGGCTGCAGTGCCCGTCCCGACGAGCATGCCAAACCAACAAGCCTGGAACAACACCCGACCCCCGATGCGCGGCAACGTCGTGTACAATAACCAAGGGATGATGGACAACGCCGGAGCCGCCATGATGATGCGTGGCCCACAAGGTGCCAGGGGCATCGTAGCCCTGGTGCTCGTCGGCATCACGATGCTGATGGGTTGGACAATCATGCTGCTGACGATCATCGCGCTCTGCAAGTGGATCAAGAAGCAAAGCAAGTAAGGACGACGTACAAAGACGAAAAGCAGCCTGCACGAAGGCTGCTTTTTCTATGTAGGCCGTTGACATTCTTGCAATCTGCGCCTACCATCACGCGCATATGATGCCGGATGTCGAGGCGCGGCGCGCGGCGTACGAAGCCAAGAAACAGGCGCTTTCCGCCTCCGTTCGCGAGCGCAATCAACACAAACAAGCAGGGGAGACGTTGGCACTTGGCGGCAAGACGTCGTCCAATTTGTTCCGCGTGCGCGGAGACGCCGCGACGCGGAAGGTTGCGACGATCAACGTACGCGATTTGAACCAGGTGATCGATGTCGATGCCGAGAACCTCGTCGCCGAAGTCGAAGGCATGACGCGTTACGAGGATTTTGTTGAGGCGACGCTCACATTCAACTGTTTGCCGACGGTGGTGCCGGAACTCAAGTCGATCACGGTCGGCGGAGCGGCGACAGGCATTGGTATCGAGTCGTCCTCATTCAAATACGGGCTCGTCCACGAGACGATTCTCGAGATGGACGTGCTGCTTGGGAACGGCGATGTCGTGACATGCACGGCGGACAACGAGCACCGTGACCTGTTCTTCGGGTTCCCGAATTCCTACGGCACATTGGGATATGCCTTGCGCTTAAAAGTGAAGCTCATCAAGGCAAAACCATTCGTCAAAGTCGAACGCAAGACGTACACGGACGCACAGCGATACTTTGCGGACATGAAGGCTTTAAGCCTCAAGGCGCGGCAAGACGGGTCGGTTGATTATATTGATGGCGCATGGCTTGGCGGGAAACTCTATTTGCAGACGGGAACGTTCGTCGACACTGCACCTCACGCGAGCGACTACACGTTCCTCAACATTTTTTACAAATCCATCCCGAAAAAACCGATTGATTACCTCACCGCAAAAGACTATATCTGGCGCTGGGATACGGATTGGTTCTGGTGCTCGCGCTTCTTCTTGTTCGAAAACCCGCTCGTGCGCCTGATCTTTGGCCGGAAAAACTTGCGCTCGACGACGTACATGAAAATCAAGAACTTTTTTGACAAGCATGACGCGGCAAAAAAGTTTGAATTCATCCGTGGACGGAATGAGCCGGTCATTCAAGACGTCGAGATCCCCGTTGAGCATGCGCCGGACTTCCTCAGTTTCTTCACGCGCGAGATCGGCATCAACTACTTGTGGATGTGCCCGACCATGGCGTATGATCCGACGAAGAAATATGATTTGTATGCGATGGATCCCAGCACGCTCTACGTCAACTTCGGGTTTTGGGACGGGGTGCAAAGCGACAAGGAAGACGGCCATTACAACCGCTTGATCGAGAAAAAGACGGAAGAGCTGCACGGCAAGAAGTCGCTGTACTCGACGTCGTACTACTCTTCCGAGGAATTCTGGAAGCTGTATAATAAGCCCCGCTACGAGGAACTCAAAAAAACCTACGACCCTGGAGCCTCGTTGAAAGACCTCTACCAAAAATGCGTCCAACGCACCTAACCTGACTATGCCCTCACGATCAGAAAATGCCGGCCGCGGGATCCTGGAATCCCTCGGCGTCAACGTCGGCGGCAGCAAACCGCAAGACATCAAGGTCCATGACCAGCGCTTTTACGACCGCGTCTTAAGCGGCGGGTCGTTGGCAATGGGCGAGTCATATATGGACGGCTGGTGGGACGCCAACCAGCTTGATGCGTTCTTCACCACGATCCTCTCAAATAAAGATTTCCGCGAACAGGCCAAAAAGTATTGGCCCGCCGTGTTGAACGCCTACGCCGGTAAATTCTTGAACCGCCAGGGGACACAGCGGCAGTCCATCGAAAGCGTCCACAAGCACTACGACATTGGCAACGACTTGTACGTCGCCATGCTCGACAAACGGATGGCGTACACCTGCGGCTATTGGAAAGACGCGACGAATGTTGATGAGGCGCAGGAAGCCAAGTTTGACCTCGTGTGCCGCAAGATCGGTTTGGAGAAGGGGATGACGGTGCTCGACCTCGGCTGCGGTTGGGGCTGCTTCGCCAAATTTGCGGCGGAGAAATATGGCGCCAAAGTCCTCGGAGTGACGGTCTCGAAAGAGCAGGTCGCGCTCGGCACGGAAATGTGCCAAGGACTCCCCGTCGAGATCCGCTTGCAGGACTACCGCGATTCCGCAGGGAGCTACGACCGTGTCGTATCGATCGGGTTGATGGAACACGTCGGGCCAAAAAATTACGAGACGCTGATGAAGACCATCCACCGCACGCTCAAAGATGGTGGCCTTGGGCTCGTGCACACCATCGGCGGCAACTACTCGACGACCTCGATTGACCCTTGGATCGACAAGTATATTTTTCCGAACGCCGTGTTGCCTTCGATCTCACAGATCTCCAAAGCCATGGAAAACCTGTTCGTCGTGGAAGACTGGCACAACTTCGGCGCAGACTACGACAAGACGCTCATGGCGTGGCATGAGAATATTTCAGCGAAATGGAGTGAGCTTGACCCGAACAAGTACGACGAACGTTTCCGCCGCATGTGGGATTACTACCTCTTGATGTGTGCCGGCGGTTTCCGTTCGCGCATGAACCAACTGTGGCAAGTCGTCATCTCCAAAGAAGGCGTACCCGGCGGGTATACGACGGTCCGCTGACATGGACACCAAAAACTTCCTCACATTCCTCCTCTTTTGCTGGATTGCGTTCTTCGCCTATTGGGCGATCAAGGCACCCTCCGCAAAAAAGACCGTCGAACGGCAAAGCCTGTCCCAACGTTTTATCGTGACGGCGAGCTTGGTGCTGTCCTTCATCATCCTCGAAGGCGCCGTGCCTGTTGCCGCACTCAACATCCGCCTCATCCCGGAAACCGCCGCCTGGGGAATCATCGGCTGCGTTGTTTGCGCGGTCGGGCTCGCGGTTGCCATCTGGGCACGTTACACGCTCGGCACCAACTGGAGCGGCATCGTGACGTTCAAGGAGAACCACGAGCTCATCACGAACGGCCCGTATGCCTACGTGCGGCATCCCATCTATACGGGCCTGCTCCTGATGATCATTGGGACAGGGCTGGTCTTTGGCCGGGCGAACGGGCTGGTCGCCTTCGTCGTGTGCCTTGCCGGTTTTTGGTACAAGCTCTCGATCGAGGAAAAGCTGATGACGAAACATTTTCCCGATACGTATCCCGCCTACAAGAAAAAAGTGAAAGCACTCATCCCGTTCGTCTTGTGATCAATGTAGGTAGTCGAGGGCATCGAGCCAGCCGCTCAAGTTGGATTTATTTTGGACATAGCCCAAGATGTTGATGCTCGATCCTTTGTGGATGCCGAGGTGCAAGTGCTTGCGTTCGCCATCGGTTTCTTGACTGTAGCCTTTGCCGAGTACCGCGAACTGCTCCCCAGCTTTCATCTGGTCGCCGACCTTTGGCGTGATGCTCGTTTCGAGCAGGTGCCCATAAATGATCGTGACTACCTGTTTGTCGAGCGTGCATTTTTGTACCGCCGCGCCGCCATAGCCTGATGCCCATTCTTTGAGGAGCAGCGGGCCGTCGCAAACGGCGCTGACGTGCACATCGATGTTTTGTTCGGCGGGCGTCGTCTCAAAATCCACGCCGGTGTGGTATCCGGTAAAACGTTCGGGACTGACCGGAGAATCCGTCGGTGAGACGTACAGGCCAAACGTCTTTTTGGTGACGCGGGACAAGGCATCCGGCAGGGGAGGGGAAAGTTCGGGCGGTGCGACAGGAGCCGTCGTTGTCGTGTCGGGTGCAATATCCGCTGCAGCCTGCGTTGTTGACGCAACCGCGGGTCCTGCGTTCGGCGTTACAGGTTTCGGAGATGTGGCAAACGGATTCCAGCCGCTCGCCACGATCACGGCACCGACAGCAACGACAACAGCCGCAACGATTGTGATCTTGCCGATAGTAGACATAGGCTTTCATGCTACCACTTCTTTTTTATCGCGTCGCATGGTGAAATATTCGTGTCCGACAAATGCCCTTTCCAAGGAGAAGACGGATGGAGTTTCAGAAGACCTCTCAAACGTTTCCTGTGCTCACGCACGATGAATGCTGCGTCCTGTTGAACGATTGCAGGCCGCCGAAGGATGTCGTCCGCTGGATCATCCGCGAATTTGGGGGTTTGCCTGTTCAGGCCAGTCGGGCGTGGATGAGCTTCATCCCCTTATTGCTCCCGATTCTGAGATGACGGATGAAGAGCTTGCGGGCATCTATCAAGAACGTGAACGCCTCGCGAAGGAGCGTCGCAAGCGCCTCGCCGACGACATGCTGGCCATCCTGCAAAAGCTCGATTCAACTTCCATGCCCGAGGACATCCGCGCATGGTCACTGAAAACGCGATCCGACGTGCTCAATGGGACGCTTCCGCTGCGTTCATCGTATTGAGGAGGACGCGTGAAACTTCTCCGCTCATACCGCCACGTCGCCCAAACCATGCATTGGTGCGACAACTGCTGCGACGACATCGATCCCGGCCAGTGCTACGAAGGCAGCGTCTACGTAACGGACCGTGGGAACCTGATGGTCCTGAAAAACCATGTCGACCCGCACTGTGACCCTCCGGAAGAACCGGAAGACGAGGAACGCTTGTTCGAAACCGATGATGTTTTCCAGCGCGCCGCCTGACTTCAAAAAGACCACCCGCAAAGGTGGTCTTTTCTTCAAGCCGTGCACTACTTCAAGAATTCGAGAACCAACGGCCACGCCAATTCTGCGGAACGCTTGTGGTACGCCGGGCGCGCGTCGCAGAAGAAGCCGTGATCGGCTTCGGAAAAAACGACATCGACGCAATCTTTGTTTCCCGCTTGCATCGCGTCGACGACGGCGAGTCGCTTGTCGGGCGTGATGTGCGTGTCTTTTCCTCCCCACAAGAACAACATCGGGCCGTGGAGTTTTGGGATGCGGTCGAGCAGCATGTCCGTGCCACCGCCGTAGAATGAAACCGCGGCTTTGAGCGGCAATGCACTGTTGGCGATGAACGAGGAACGGCCGCCCAAACAGAAACCGATCGAGCTGATGTTGGCGGCATCAATCTTTTCACTCACCAGCCAATCGAACGCGGCCTTCGCATCCGCTTCGATGCCTTCTGGGGTGATCTCGACAAAGTGGGGCTTGATCAACTCGAAATCGGTATACGCCACTTCAAACCCTTCCGGCGCCGTCCGATGGAACAGCTCCGGCGCGATGGCCAAGAACCCTTGGGCAGCGAAACGGTCGGCGACGCCGCGGATGTAGGCGTTTACGCCGAACGCTTCTTGAAAGACGATCAAGCCCCCGCGCGGCGTGCCTTCGGGACGGGAAACATAGGCGCGCATGGCCGAAGCACCAGGGACAACCAAAGAAACAAAGGAGTTTTGCATAGGCTGGAAGCATACAGGCAGGTGGCGCGGCGGCAAACAGGCCGGATTGACGTTGTCCTATTAATGTGATAGGTTGGCGTCCTCCTATGGCTAATTTTGTGACGGCAGAAACCCAAGAAAAATCAGCAAAACCAAACATATCGCCGATGCGCAAGTGGAGCATTCTGCTTGTCTTGAGCTTGGCGCTGGCGATCATCATCTTGGACACGACCATCCTGAATGTCGCGCTCACGACGATTATCCAAGACCTCCACACCACCATCCAAAAGATCCAATGGGTGATCACCGCCTACGCACTGACACTGGCGGCGCTGACGATTACCGGCGGGCGCTTGGGCGACCTGTTTGGCCGCAAACGCATGTTCATCTTTGGTGCCCTGCTGTTTGCCGTCGGCTCGTTCATCGCGTCGGTCGCCACGAACGTCGGCTGGCTGATCGCGGGTGAAGCCATCATCGAAGGCATCGGCGCAGCACTCATGTTGCCGGCAACGACATCGTTGCTGATCGAGAACTTTGAGGGACGCGACCGCGCCATCGCGTTTGGCGTGTGGGGCGGGATTGCGGGCGCAGCCGCCGCACTCGGCCCGATCTTGGGCGGCTTCTTGAGCACGCGTTATTCCTGGCGCTGGGGCTTCCGCATCAACCCGATCGTCGCGCTCATCCTCGTCGCATGTTCGGTCATCATCCCGGCCTCCAAGAAACTTGAACGAAAGACGGAGCTTGATTGGATGGGCGTTTTCTTGTCTGCCTTTGGTTTGCTCGGGATTGTCTTCGGGATGATCGAGGCATCAGAATATGGCTGGTGGAAAGCTAAGGAGATTTTCCAACTCGGCGGCCGGGCGCTCACCATGCCGTGGGGCTTGTCGATCGTGCCGTTCTCGATCGCCATCGGCATCCTCATCGTTGCGGGATTTTTCGCCTGGGAATATGCCCACGAAAAAGATGGCCACACGCCGCTCGTCTCGTTGAAACTGTTCAAGAACCGAACGTTCACCATCGGTGTGATCATGAACGCCGTCTTGGCATTGGGACAAACCGGTTTGATCTTTTCATTGCCCGTCTTCTTGCAAGCCGTGCGCCACTTGGATGCGTACCACACCGGCTTGAGTTTGCTCCCCATGTCGCTCGCGTTGCTCATCGTGGCGCCATTGTCCGCCATCCTGGGCCGGAAAATCCCGCCAAAAATCCTGATCGTGTTAGGCTTGGCCATCAACGTCGTGTCTTACCTGGTGCTCCGGCAGGCGCTGACCGTGACGACGGATGTCTGGCATCTCGCGCCTGGGTTGGCGCTCTTCGGGATCGGTTTTGGCTTCGTCATCTCACAAATCAACAACCTCACGTTGTCGTCCGTGCCGATGCAGGCTGCAGGTGAAGCCTCGGGCGTCAACAACACGATGCGGCAAGTCGGTGCCTCATTCGGCTCCGCCATCATCGGGACCATCCTGATTTCCGTGATGTCCGCCCAACTTGTCAGCGGCGTCGCAGCGAGCACTGTCTTGCCAACCCAAGTCAAGACAACGCTCTCACAGACCATCGGCGCCCAAGCCTCGAACATCGAGTTCAGCGGGGCAGGGACGATTGGTGGATCGCTCCCCGCCGACGCGCAATCGGAAATCTCCCGCATCGCGGCAGAAGCGACGGTCACCGCCAACAAGACAACGCTGCTCTATGGCGCCATCTTTGCATTTGCCGGACTCTTGATCGGCTTGCTCTTGCCGATGGGGACGAAGAAAGAAACCGCACCGGCACAAGAACCCGCATCCGCGACAGCAGCGCGCCCCACATGGGAACCTTCCGGGATGCAAACCGTCTCGGCCAACGCACTGACCGCTGGGAGCATCGCCGACCTGATCACCCTCGAAAAGCAACGCCTCGAAAAAGGGTTGTCTGGCGTGCATGCCGATGTGCGTGCGCTCATAGCGAATATGCGCGCGGCAGAAGAAGGTATATTGACGACCGGCGCCATCGCGGAACTGATCGAACTCGAACGCCAGCGGATGGAGAAAGGGAAAGCAGGCATGCACCTGGAAGTCCGCTCGCTGATTGACCGCTTGCAAGCAGAACTCCGCGAAAGCTAAACACGCCAAACGGCGTTGTTTTTCTACGCGAAGTCCGCTACGCTTTTCGGCGTATGAATAAAATCTTCCAGCAAATAGGTTGGGGCGGGATTATCGGGCTTGTCGGCGGCGGGATCGGCGTCCTTGCTGGCGGTTTCGGTGTGGCAACGGCAGGTGTTGGGCCGCTGGTTTTTTATATCGTATTCATCGTGGGCATGGGTTGGGTCTTCTGGCATTTCATGTTCGGCCCGATGGTACGGACCAATCACATTTTAGACGTCGGCATTCAAGCAGAAGCGAAAATCTTGGCTATCGCTGAGAATGGTTCTTCGATACAAATGGGCGGCGCGCTCCCCAAGGCTGGCGTCACGATCCAACTCGAACTCCATCCTGCGGGCAAGCCAACCTACAACGCCAAGCTCAACACCTTCATCTCAATGTTTGAGATTCAAAACTACCAACCAGGCAAGACTATCCAAGTGAAATATGACCCGGCAAACCCGCAGAAGGTAGCAATTGCCGAAGGCACTGGGGCAATGGAGAACTACCATTCGTAATCGTGCTATAATCTAGAACATATGATGACCAAAGACGACATGCCAAAAACCGAAGCAGAATGGCAAAAAGTACTGACACCGGACCAGTACCGCGTGTTGCGCATGAAGGGGACTGAAGCCGCATTTACCGGCAAATACTATAACGACCATACCAAAGGCATGTACGTGTGTGCCGCTTGCGGTGAGCCGTTGTTCTCGTCAGACACGAAGTTCGATTCCGGCACGGGTTGGCCGAGTTTTGACCGTCCGGAGAATCTTGAACATGTCGTCTTACAAAAAGACACGACAGGCGGCATCGAGCGCACCGAAGTCGTCTGCAAGAATTGCGGCTCGCATCTTGGCCATCTCTTCATGGACGGCCCGACGGAAACCGGTGCACGCTATTGCATCAACTCCTGCGCGTTGAAGCTGATGCCAGACGAGAAGAAGTAACTTCCAGGATTTGTGACTGGTTCGATCTACGATTGGGGATCCATGGCGGTGGGTGTCGCGCTATTAGCTTTTGATGTCTACGTCGTCTGGAACTTGTTGAACGGCGCGCCGTACGTTCCGTCAAAAAAAGGTGCGGTTGACCGGATGGCGAAATGCGCAAACGCGGGCCCAGGAAAGAAATGCGCGGACATCGGCTCGGGGGACGGGCGGATCGTGGTCGCCATGGCGCAAGCAGGCGCAGAAGCGCATGGATATGAAAATAATCCGCTGCTTGTGTGGTGGTCTCGCGCAAAAATCAAACGCCTCGGTTTGCAAGACCGCGCCTTCATCCACCGCGAAAACTTTTGGAAGAGCGATTTCTCGCAATTCGACGCGGTCACGTTGTTTGGCATCTCCCACATCATGAAACGGCTGTGGAGCAAACTGCAATCAGAGCTCAAACCCGGCGCGCTCATCGTCTCAAACGCGTTCACATTTCCGGGAACGGAACCCATCGCCAAAGACGACGGCATCTTCGTCTACGCCAAAAACTGACATATGTTTTTCATCCCGATCAACTATCTCGCCGTCCTCGTTTGCGCCGTCGTGCAAATGGCGATCGGTGCCGCCTGGTATTCGCCTGCCTTGTTCGGCAGTGCCTGGATGAGACTCTCCGGCATGACGCCAGACAAGATCGCCGCCGCCAAGCAAAAAGGAATGGGGATGATCTATGGCATGCAGGCCGTACTCGCGTTGTTGGAAGTTTGGATTTTGGCGCATTTCATCTTCCTCGCAGACGCGCACTCGATCGCAACCGGCGCAACGATCGGCTTCCTTGCGTGGCTGGGGTTCGTCGCGACCGTCAGTGCGGGCGCAATCCTGTTTGAAAAAAAATCAATCAAACTTTTTTTGCTGCAATCAGGTTACCAACTAATCTGCCTCGTAATCACTGGCGCGATCTTGGCGGTTTGGAGGGCGTAAACATCAACATGCCGGAACGATTTAAAGGGGCACCGGAGCAACCCAGAAACAAGCTCGAAATCCTTAAAGAAAAAGGCATTGTTTCTTTTGAGGTAAAGCTGACAGCGAAAGAAAAGAAGGCCGTAGAAAAAATCGAAATCGAAAAAGAACTCCCTCAACTCAATTATTACGGTCCAGCGGACGAGGCGCTTGTAGAGGAATTGCATGCGTATCTTGGCCAACTGGAAGGGAACTCGGAAGAAGTGATAAGCGCGGTTTCTGGCCTGATCGCCAGAGTGGCACATGGGATGCAAAAAGATTTTAAAAAAGGATCCTGTTGGACGATGGTGCGCGTCAGCTTACCGAATGCCGATTTTGACATTCCGCGGTGGCACCAAGATGGGAACTATGTAAAACCGGCGGGGGGCATTGTCGCATACAAGTTAGTTTTTACCGTCAAAGGCGCGCGGTCGCGATTCGCAGAAATAGCAGAAGCCGAAAAATATAAAGAGCTTGAGGGGGAAGCTTCAAAGAACTACACGGATTATAGATTCCACAATGGCAACCAGAAAGAATACGAAAAAAAAGGTCGTGAGATACGGGAAAAACTTTTGCCTACGGTCACAGAAACCAAACCAATCGATGAAAATCAAGCTGTGATCTATCGAGTGGGGGATGATGAAGCAAAAGTGCATTCCGAACCGCCAATGGATGCGCCAAGGATATTCATGTCTGTCGTGACTGGCTCACCCGAAGAGATTCAGGAATTCAAGAAACGATGGGAAAGATGATGGCTTGACCCGCCCGCAAGGCGGGTTTACGCTGCCTTTGTTGGACTTTGCCGTTGCCCGCCTTCGTGGCTGGGCAATGGCTGCGGACAGGTTGGGCCGTGAGCGACACGGTCTAGCCGATCAGGCCCGCGGATGGCCGTGCGCGGTGCACGACGATTCGCAGATCCTCCCCCGTTCGGTGACTCGAGCCTGGCCGATCCATGGCCATCCGGACGCAAGGGATGCACGCCCTCCAACGTGCATCGGCGCGCGGCGGGCCTCGCCGCTGACATGCTCCGTGCCGCACCGTCACCCACCGGTGCCCATCCGGACACGCCAGTCCCTTCCCCGTTCCACCTTGATCGCTTCTGAACGCCGTGTGGCGTTCTTCTTATTTTTGGCGCATTCGCGTATCATTGGCGTGAACCTATGACGTTTGAAGAATACCAAGCCGCATCCCGGCGGACGGCCATCTATCCCGACGCCGGAAATAATTTCATCTACCCGACGCTCGGGCTAGCGGGGGAGACGGGAGAGGTCGTCGAGAAAGTAAAAAAACTCGTGCGTGACAATGCCGCGCCCACCGTCGCGTCGGTGACGCAGGAGAAAAAATCCGAGATCGCCAAAGAACTTGGCGACGTGTTGTGGTACTTGGCGCAGCTCTCGACGGAATTCGGCTTGAAGTTGGAAGACGTCGCGCAAGGCAACATTGAAAAACTTACTGCCCGCCAAAACCAGGGAACACTCCATGGCAGCGGTGATAACCGATAAATAAATATATGGAAAACACTTCACGCGGCATTGCAGGAATCATCTGTGCCATCATCATCGGCGCAAGCGTCGTCGGCGGGACGTTCATCGTGGCGAATTCATTCTACCAAGTGAAAGCGCTGGAGAACGTCGTATCCGTCACGGGATCCGCACAGCAAACGATCACTTCGGACCAGGTCGAATGGACCAGCACGTTTTCGCGTAACGTCGATGCGATGAGTTTGCAAGCGGGGAATACGCAGATGCAAGCGGACTTCGCCGCCATCAAGAGCTACCTGCACGCCCACAACGTGACGGATGACCAGATCACGGTCCAGCCGCTCAACGTGACGACCGTCTGCAACGACCAGCAGAACGTCCAATACGACAAGAACGGCGGCGTGCTGTGCTCGGCCAACAACGCCAGCGGCTATAACTTGCAGCAAGTCATCACCATCCAATCGCCGGATGTGCAGGGGATCACCACGCTTTCCAACCAAGCGTCGGCCGACCTGATCGCCAAAGGCCTCGTGTTCAACACGACGGACGTGGAATATTTCTACAGCAAACTTTCCGACCTCAAGCTCCAGATGCTCGCCGCCGCGACCAAGAATGCGCAACAACGCGCACAACAGATCGTCCAGAGCACGGGCGGGACGCTCGGCAAGCTACGCACGTCGGATGAAGGCGTGTTCCAGCTGACGCCGGTCAACTCCACTGAAGTTTCGGATGAAGGCGAATACGACACGGCCACCATCCAAAAGCAGATCACGGCCATCGTGCACGCTTCGTTCTCGGTGGAATAAAGTATCCTATGAGACTTTTGATTGAAGACGCCCGTACCTCATCGTCCGCGCTTGCCGCAAGCGAGAAACATCTCGCAAATTTTGTCGCGCATTTGCAAGAAGTCGCGCGGACAAAAACCTACGCCTACAACGAAAGTTCGATCAACTTGCCGACGGACAAGAGGTTATTCGCCGCTTCGCAAAAACTCGCAAAAAAACTTGGCGGACGGAAATTGAAATACGTCGTCGTCGTCGGCATCGGCGGGTCAAATCTCGGAACCAAAGCCGTCTACGATGCGTTGCATGGCGCATTTGACCTCGAGCATCCCCAGCATTTTCCAAAGATGCTGTTCGCGGACACGTGCGACGCACGCCTCATTTCCGCGTTGGAAGACGTCGTGAAAAGCATCCGGCATCCGGAAGAGATCGTCGTGAACATCGTGAGCAAATCCGGCGGCACGACGGAGACGGCCGTGAACGCAGACATCTTGCTTGCGACGCTCCGTAAACGCATCAAACATGCTGAACGCCGCGTGGTCGTGACGACGGACGTCGGTTCAAAGCTGTGGGATTTGGCGGAGAAACTCGGCATGGAGCATTTGCCTTTGCCGGACTTGGTTGGCGGACGGTATTCGGTGTTGTCGCCCGTAGGATTGTTCCCGCTCGCACTCGCTGGGATCGATACCAAGAAGTTATGCAGCGGCGCCGCGGACATGCAGAAGCACTGCCTCGACGAGAAGTCGAGAAACAATCCGGCAATGCAGTCCGCAACGATCCTCGCAGCGCAATTACGTTCCGGCAAGAACATCAACGATAACTTTTTTTTCCATCCGGAACTGGAGTCGCTCGGCAAATGGTACCGGCAATTGATGGGGGAGAGCCTTGGGAAATCAAAAACTCGCAGTGGCAAGAAGCAAACAAAAGCACTCACTCCGACGGTTTCGATCGGCTCGACGGATTTGCATTCGATGGGCCAGCTCTACCTCGGCGGACCGAAAGACAAGGTCACGACGTTCGTCACGAGCAAGAAGACGGGACATGCCGAGATCCCAAAAAACGGCAAGATGTCCAAGCTCGTACATGGCATCGCCGGGAAAGACGCGGCAGACGTGATGCGCGCGATCTTCGGCGGCGTCACGGCGGCCTACCGTAAACAAGGCGTGCCATTCATGCACGTTGAGCTGGATGACCTCTCCGAAAAATCACTCGGCGCGTTCTTGCAATTCAAGATGATCGAGATGATGTTTCTTGGGGAAATCTTCGACGTCAACGCATTTGACCAGCCGCAGGTGGAGCTGTACAAGGTGGAGACCAAGAAGCTCCTCCTATGAACGACACGCCCACCCTCCCAACCATCCTCGTCATCTACGGCGCCACTGGCGACCTCGTCGCCAAAAAAATCATCCCGGCGCTGTTCCACCTCCACGAAAAACAGAAATTGCCCACCGTTTTCCGCGTGATCGGCTTTGCACGGCGTGATTTGCAAGACGTGTACCGCGCACAAGTTTCGGACATCGTGCGAGCGCATGCGGGAAATGATCTCGACGAAGATTCGCTCGAATCATTCCTCGACTTCTTCCACTATCACCGTGGCAATTTTGATGAACCTGCTGGATATACCGAGCTCGCCACAAAACTCGGACAGATCGACGGCGAATGGAAAACTTGCTCCAACAAGTTGTTTTACTTGGCCGTGCCGCCAGAATCCTACCAAACAATTTTCGAACAACTGTCCGCATCCGGGCTCACGACACCATGCGGGCCGGATGGCGGTTGGACGCGTGTGATCGTCGAAAAACCCATCGGCCGCGATGCCAAGACCGCCGAAGAGCTCGATGAGTTAATGGGCAAGCTGTTCAAGGAAGAACAGATCTACCGCATCGACCACTATCTCGCCAAAGAGATGGTGCAAAATATTTTGACGTTCCGTTTTTCAAACAGCTTGTTTGAAGACATTTGGGACAACAATTTCATCGAACGCATCGACATCCGTTTGGACGAGAAGATCGGCGTGGAAAAACGCGGCGCGTTCTATGACAGCCTCGGAACACTGCGCGATGTCGGGCAAAACCATCTCTTGCAGATGCTCGCGTTCGCCACGATGGAACAGCCCGAAAAATTTGACGCAGACTCGATCCGCAGCAAACGTGCCGACATCTTGCGGATGCTGACGCCATGGACGGATGAAACGCTCAAGGCAAAAACACGTCGCGCGCAATACGACGGCTACCGCCAAATCGACGGAGTAAAACCGGACTCGATGGTCGAAACGTTTTTCCACGTCGAAACGTCACTCGACCATCCGCGCTGGAAAGGCGTGCCGATCACGATCGAAAGCGGCAAACGCATGGGAACATTGCGCAAAGACATGGTCATCGAATTCAAGCACAAGACGCCGTGCCTCTGCCCACCGGGACAGGACCACATGAAAAACGGCGTTACGTTCCAGCTCGAACCCGATGAAAAAATCTCAATCCAATTTTGGGCCAAGAAACCTGGGCTCACATTCGAAGTCGAAGAACGCTCGCTCGACCTCACGCTGCGCGAACCAAGCGCCCGAACGCAATACGTCGAAGAATACGAAAAACTCCTCATGGATTGCATCGTCGGCGACCAGACGCTCTTCATCTCGACCGACGAAGTGAAAGCCATGTGGGCATTCACCGACCCGATCGTGGAAGCGTGGGCGAAGGATGAAGTGCCCATGGGGACTTATAAGCCGGATACGGATGAGGCGAAAAGATGATATCGTAAAATAAATATGCCAAAAACAAATATCACTAAAAATCGTACATGGCTTGAATCTCAAACCTGGTATCGACTGTTGCTGATTGCTTACGTCGGAGCCTATGCAATTGCCGTTATTACGGTTCTTTTTGTGGCATCAATGAACTTACCGCAGATTTCACACATCAATCTGTCTCCGAATGGCTTGAGCTGGCTTTTCAGTACAGCGGTTATTGGTATATTTTGTGTTTTTCTTGTCTTTGAGCTTCTCAAAAGAATCTTTTTGTACGCTGTTATTCAAGAAAATTTTTCTTCGGGATGGAAAAAATCACTTTTCTTTTTTGTCATTTTATTTTTAGCAGGAGGCTTGGCACTTAACTTTGATTTTCAACAACAAAATCAAAATCTGCTAGATCAGTTCAATTCAGAGCAGGCTGTAGAGCAGCAACAATGCGCAGAGCAGCAAGCGCAACAGCAGCAAGCGGAGAAAGAAAAGGATGCGGCCGCAGCCAGCACATGTCTCTCGAAGGCAGATGCGGCCAATCAAAAAGCACTCCAACAGGCTTGCGCTACTTTATCTAAAGATGTCGAGCGAGACTATAATACTTGCCAAGCGGGGCCAGAATATTGCAGAAATCTTTATCCTGCAATTCCTGGTAATTGTGACCTAACCCAAATCGCCAATGATGCTGGAAATTTAGGAGAATCCCTTCCAGCTCAAGAGATGCTTTCAACGATTGATGCGACATATCAGCAAGATAAAAATAGCTGTAACGCTCTATCCTACGGCACACCTCTCACAGCTGCTCAAATTGAAGCTGCTCAAAATGCTACCACAACACCAACTGCAGCTCAGCAAATATGCACAGATATTCGGTTAGCGCAACTTTATCCAAACAGTAAACCCGTTGCGCCACAAACAGATTGGCTATCTATTCTCGGTGAAGCGGTGAATAACTTTGAAAACTCGATTGAGGCTGCCTTAGCTAAATTGTAAAGAGGATGCGCTAGACTTCAAATCTATGACCAACAAAGAATTCGGCCTCGTGGGGCTTGGTAAGATGGGCGGGAACATGGCGCGGCGCATGATCGACCAAGGATGGAAGGTCGTCGGACAAAACCGGACGCTCCAAGTCGCCAAAGACATGGAAAAAGAAGGTTTGACGCCGGTTGAAACGTACAAGGACATGGTTGCCGCACTCCCCGCACCGCGGCTCATTTGGTTGATGTTGCCGGCTGGCGATGCCGTCGAAGAAGCGATTTTTGGCGCCGACGGTTTGGCATCGCTCATGCAAGCAGGGGATACGATCGTGGACGGCGGAAATTCTTTTTTCAAAGACGCCGCTCCCCGCGCCGAGAAGCTGAAAGAGAAGGGGATCCGCTATTTGGATTGCGGGACGTCTGGCGGGCCAGGCGGCGCGCGCAATGGTGCCTGCTTGATGGTCGGAGGTTCGAAAGAAGCATTTGCCGATTACGAACAATTGTTCCGCGACTTTGGGATGCCGGATGGCTGCCAATTTTTTGAAGGCGCGGGAGCCGGGCATTTCGTGAAGATGGTCCACAATGGGATTGAGTACGGCATGATGCAAGCCATTGCCGAAGGGTTCGCCATCATGAAAAATTCCAGCTTCAACCTCGACCTGCTGCGCGTGTGCGACATCTACCAACACGGCAGCGTGATCGAATCTCGTTTGGTGGGTTGGATGAAATCCGCATACGTCGCGCACGGCCCGGACATGGATGGCGTCACGGGCTCGCCGAAACATACCGGCGAAGGTGCATGGACGGTCGAGACGGGAAAGGAAATGGGAATCCCGACACCCGTCATCAGCGACGCACTGCAATTCCGCATCGACGCGGCAGCCAACCCGAGCTACACGGGACAACTCGTTTCAGGATTGCGCGAACAGTTCGGCGGGCATTCGATCAAATAACCCTCTAGGTTGTCATCCCGAGCGAAGCGGAGCGCAGCCGAGGGACCTATAGGAAATATTTTACCTTATAGATCCCTCCGCTCCTCGCGGACTCGTCGGTCGGGACGACAAAAAAGATGCGTATGAACAAAAAAGTAAAACTCCGCAAACCGATGCCGTTCACGCTGCGCGTCGAAGACGTCGTCCGTTCGATCCCGAAAGGGCAGACGTTGAGCTATAAAGACGTGGCTCGGCTCGCTGGCAAACCAAACGCCGCAAGGGCCGTTGGCACGATCATGGCAAAGAACCAAGACAAGAGCGTGCCGTGCCATCGCGTGATCAAGTCCGACGGGAAGCTTGGCGGATACAACGGTTTGCGCGGAGAGAAACATCGTTTGCTGAAAACCGAAGGCGCACTGAAATAGGCGAACGAGGTGGAAAAATGTATACTGTGCGCAAACATATGCGTACATCTTTCAAATTGTCAGTGTTCGTCTTAGGCGTGGCATTCGCAGGAGCTGGCTGCGCTTCTCCAACAGCCGTGCCATCACCTGCAACCCCAACGAATACGGCGACATCGACGGCAGCAATGCCGACAAATGCCAGCTCGACCTCAACCACGACACCTGTGACAAAGCCCGTTGCCGTGCCCGCCAAGAAACCTGCGCCTGCACCGGCGAAACCGACTGTCCAGGTCGTTACCATCCAGAACAAAGCGTTTGCACCGTTGGTGCTGGTCGTTAAAGCTGGGGATACCGTGGAATGGATCAACAAAGATACGGTGCCGCATACGACCATCACGGATGGCGCGCTGGTTTGGGACTCGGGGACGATTTATCCGGGCGGGTCATGGAAGCGCGTGTTCAATGCGCCAGGCGGATACAATTACAGCGACGGCATCTACCCGGACATGCATGCCGAGATCATCGTGCGCTAAATAACATTCATGAAACGAAACAGAACCCCGAGCGGGGTTCTTTTCGAGAGAAAGATCAGTTGGCGAGGCTCGAGGCGCGTTTCGTGCCTAAAGGATGTTTACCCATGATGGCCATGAAAAAACACATCAAGTAGTTGAAGCCGTCTTCCCAAGAGGAAAGGTGCGTGGTCGAACCGGTTGAGGTCGCGGTAGTCACGCGGCCGTCCCGCAAGAAATGGAAGTTCTGCGCAAACTCCCGGTCGATCGGGCTGAACAAGAGCCATACACGGGCGGCGGACAGGGCGTGCTCCGGCACGTCTTCGTAGCATACGCGGGCCAAGATCCAGCCAGGTGGCAATTGGATGACTTGCTGGAACTTCTGCTGCAGGCGTTCCAGTTCGCGGCGGAGGACCTTCACAGCCTCCGGTTCGCCAGGGTCAAGAAGCTCAAACGTGATGTCTTCCATGGGCAACCTCCTTGGCATGGGTGACACCCTGTTATAGGCAGGTTTTAGTCATCCGTCAAACCTTGACGCGGATGCTGTTTTGGGGTATAGCAAAGGGATCGGACTTTGACCCCCAGAAAGATCCAGCGAGGTTTCCCATGATCGACAGTACAAACGAAGGGATCATCCGCCAGGCTTGCGAGCTGGCACAACGCAGCCAATCGCTCGGTTTGAGCTTGCTGCTCATCGACCGCTCGGGTTCGATGCGCCAGTTCCGGCAAACGCCGCTCACGGCCGCCAACGGCTTCCTCGACCAGATGGGCAAGTTGCCGGCCGGCGTCGAAGCGCTTGTCGGAGTCGCGTTCTTCAACGAGACGTTGAGCGACTTCCAGCTCATGCCCGCAAGCCACGCACCGACGCTCGAACAGTACGAAGCTTCAGGTTCGACGCGCCTGTACGCCATCGTGGGCGACACGCTGTCATCGCTCCTCACGTTGTGCGACGAGCTGCGGACGCGTTTCCTCCATGAGCACGGGCATCGCCTGACGATCAACGTGACCTTTGGCATCATCACGGACGGTTGCAACGAACCTGCTGCCCCTGACCCGCCCGGGACGCTCCAGCGCCTCCGCACGCTCGCAGGCCGCGCGCTCGAACGCGGATGGCAACTCCATCTGTTCGGCATCGGGCAGGACGCCAAAACCATCGCCGACGACATCGGCTTCCCCGACGACGAAGAGCATTGCCAGACGCTGTATGCCAATGCGCACAGCATCCACACCGCGACGCAGACGTTCTCGCGGCGTTCGATCGTCTCCATGACCGGCCGGCCGTCCTGGAGCCCGCCGCCGTCCCGCTGACCGATCTTCGTAGAAAAAACTCCCCAAGCCCGCTTCGCACCTCTGCGACGCGGGCTTTCTGTTTGTATGATATACTCTGCCCACTATGGCGCGCGTCATTTCAAAAAAAACCCGTTCATCCAAAACCGCCAAAACGACAAAAGACACGACACCGGCTCCAAGCGAACATAGCCGCATGTGGGCATTGTTGAGCCTCGTCGGATTTCTCGTTGTCTACCTTGCCTGCGTGACGCTTGGCCTGTCTGGGCTGATGCCATTCGTGTATGCCGCACTATGCCTGCTTTCGATCTTGCTCATTGAAGGATTGTTACGCGGCGAGATGTGGTTGTTTGACCCGCAGTTCAGCCAGACGATCTGCAACCCCGACATGCCGTTCCGGCTGATGATTTTTGTAGGAAGCTTTTTATTGATCCTCGAAAGCGTCGTATTGCTCGGTGCTGCCGTTGACCCGCATTTTGACCTGGCGCTGTCACATTTTCTGCAACAAAAAGCCTGCGTTGAGCAAGGCGTTTCGTGTTCTTAGGTCCTCTCAATATTCCGAAGAGGGGACGGGGACGTTTTTGGCTTCTGGCGGGATGACGGGCGCCTGCGTTGGAGCGGCGGGTGGTGCGGCAGTTTGGCCTGGCTGGGGCGTACCCAACGCCGGTTGCGACGACGCACATCCAGCACCCACCACGGCGAGCGACCATGCCGCAAAAAGGAGAGTCTGCTTTTTCATAGATGCAGGGATTATAGCATGCTACACTTTGCCCCATGAAGATTTCGTTCCACGGCGCAACGCGTGAAGTCACCGGCTCCTGCTACCTGGTCGATGATGGGAACCTACGGATCCTGGTGGATTGCGGCATGTTCCAAGGCAGTGCATTTGCGGACGCCAAGAACTTCCGTGATTTCGGGTTTGATCCCAAGACCATCGGTGCCGTCGTCGTGACTCATGCGCACTTGGACCACGTCGGTCGTTTGCCGAAACTCGTCAAAGAAGGGTTCACGGGGAAGATCTACTGCACGCCTCCGACCGCAAAACTCGCACAACTCGTATTGGAAGACGCGGAGCAGATCATGGAAGATGATTTCAAACGCAGCTACCGGCCAAAACTCTATGAGCGCGAGGATGTCGATGGCGTCGTGCGGCAGTTTGAACCCGTCGACTATTCGCGGCGTGTGAAGCTCGATGGGATGTCGTTCCGTTTCCGGGATGCGGGGCACATCTTAGGGAGCTCGTTCGTCGAGATTGAGGAAGCTGGCGGCGCACGCGTCGCCTTCAGCGGCGACTTGGGGAATGTCCCGGACCCGATCCTGAAACCCACGGCGCAACTCGCAGAACAAGACGTGCTCATCATCGAATCGACGTATGGCGACCGGCTGCACGAAAAGCAAGACACGCGGGAGCAACAACTGCGGGGCTTCGTTGAAGCGACAGCCAAACAGAAAGGCGTCCTGATCATCCCCGCGTTCGCCATCGAGCGGACCCAGGAACTCTTGTTCGAACTGAACCACCTGATCAAGTCCGAAAAGCTCGCGCAAATCGACAGCTATCTCGACAGCCCGCTGGCCATCAAAGCCTCGAACGTCATGGTTGCGTACCCGCAATATTACAACCAAGGCGCGTTTGACCGGTTCAAGACAGGGGACGACATCTTTTCGTTCCCCGGTTTACATATGACATTGTCGCGTGACGATTCAAAAGCGATCAACGAAGCACCCTGGCCCAAGATCATCATCGCAGGCTCCGGCATGATGAACGGGGGACGCATCTTGCACCACCTCGTGCGCTACCTCGGTGACACAAAATGTACCGTCCTGATCATCGGCTACCAAGCGGCGGGGACATTGGGACGGAAGCTCTATACCGGCGAAAAAAACGTCGAAGTGCTTGACGAACGTGTGACCGTCAAGGCGAAGATCGCCTCGATCGGCGCCTATAGCGCACATGCGGACCAGCACGGGCTGGTAAACTGGATCCGTTCGGCGGTCAAGCCACCGGGACATGTTTATTGCACACATGGCGAAGAAGCGGCTTCGGCGGCGCTGGCTTCGCGCATTACGGAAGAACTCGGCATCAAGGCGGACGTACCGCGTTTTGAAGAGACGATCGACATCTAAAAACTATGGACTGGTTTTACCTCGCGATCATCGGCCATTTGGCAAACGGCGTGTCGTTTTTGATTGATAAGATTTTGTTGCGTTCCGCCTTTTCGCGTAGCGCGACGTATGCCGGCCTCGTCGGCATCTTGTCGTTTGCAGTAGTCGTGCTCGTGCCGTTTGTGGACGTTTGGCCGAGCGGGTTGTTATGGATTGTCGCGGCCGTGAGCGGCGCGACGTTCATCCTCGCACTCTGGGCATTCTTTGCGGCGCTCTCGCGGGCCGAAGCCAGCCGTGTGGTGCCGATCGTCGGTTCGCTCATCCCGATCATGACCTTGGCCGGCGCCTTCGTCTTTTTGGGCGAGCGCCTGTCGGACAGGACGTTTATCGGGTTTGGGGTGTTGATCTTGGCCACGGTCTTGCTCTCGAGCGGCGGCAAGGGCAAACCGTCACGCGAGACCGTCTGGCTCGCCGTCACCTCGGCATTGCTGTTTGCCATCGCCTCAATCACCGCCAAAGCGACGTATGACGCCACCGGATTTTTGGGCGGCTTCATCGCGACACGCTTGTTTGCGGCGGCGACGGCGCTCTTCTTGTTGCTCGTGATTGACCGGCATGCGGGGAAAGAAGCGCTCGCGATTTTCCATCCGGGACACCAAAAAACCTCCAAACACAAACAACCCGGCAAGATCGCCGGCATCCTGGCGATCATCGGTCAGACGATGGGCGCTGCGGGGTTCTTGTTCGTGCAATGGGCCACGTCGCAAGGGAGCGCCTCGGTCGTAAACGCGATGCAAGCCGTGCAATATGCGTTGCTCGTGGTTGTCGCGCTTGCGTTGACCAAGAAAGCGCCGCAGCTCCTGGGCGAGAACATGACGCGCAAGACGCTGATCATCAAATGCGCCGCGCTTGCGTTGTGCGCCATCGGCATGTACTTGATTGTCTAACCATGTTGAAGCCTACGACGTCACACCTAATCCTGCTTCTTGCGAGCGTGATTGGCCTGATCGCGACAGCGATCGGGGCGTTTTTGTTTATCGGTTGGCCGACGGAGACGAAGGACGTCACCTACGGCGTGACCTTTAGCGCGCCATACGCCCAAAGCCTCGGACTCGATCCAGAGCACGTCCTGACGGTTGCGCTCGATGAGATCGGCATCCGCCGTTTCCGCATCCCGGCGTATTGGAAAACGCTCGAACCGACACAAGGCACCTGGGATTTTTCGAGTGTCGACCAAGAGCTGTCAGACATCAGCCAACGGAAGGGGACGGTCGTGCTCGCAGTTGGCGAAAAGCTGCCGCGTTGGCCGGAATGCTGGCAACCGGATTGGTGGAAAAAACTATCGACAGCAGACCAAGAAAAAACAACGCTCAACTACCTCGAAACCGTCGTGACACGTTATCGCGACAACCCAACAATCAATGCCTGGCAAGTCGAGAACGAACCACACTTCAGCTACGGCGATTGCAAAGAGACCGACCCGAATTTCTTGAAAGAAGAGATCGCGCTCGTCCGCGGCCTCGACCCGACGCGCCCCGTCTACACGACGGATTCAGGCGAGCTTTCGCTTTGGCTCCTTGGAAGCGAAGTCGACAAGCTCGGCGTAAGCGTCTACCGCGTCGTGCGCAACCCAATGCTCGGCAAATTCAACGTCCGTTACTGGTTTGTGCCGCCGTATTTGTATGAACGCAAAGCGGACATCCTCAAGCTCTTCGGGCTGAAAGACCTCTACGTCAGTGAATTCCAGATGGAACCGTGGAGCAACACCGACTTGCCGCATACTGCGATCGATGACCAGCTCTCGAGCATGAACCTGACGCAGATGCAGTCCAACTTCTGGTTCGCCCAACATATGGGAATCCACACCATCGATTTCTGGGGGCTTGAATGGTGGGTCTGGATGAACGATAAATGGGGACACCCGGAATTCTTGCAGGCCGCGGAGGCGTTTTGGAAAAACCAGGCGCACTGACAACGGATGGTAGGCTCATGGCTTGTGTTGTTGCTCGCGCTGAAATACCGGAAATGAATTTGACCGGCGGTGAAAGAATACATACCGTTCAACTATGAAATATTCGAATTTCGAAGGAGCCGCGAACTTCTTGTTTGAAGCCGGAATCTTGGCAAAAACCCCGCGCAGCGGATTCCATTTTCTAGGTAGCGGGGAACAATCAGTCGCCGAACACGTGAACCGCGTCACCTACGTAGGCTTTACCATGGCTATGATGGATGGCACCGTCGATGTCGGGAAAGTCATCCAGATGTGTATGTTCCATGATTTTGCTGAAGGCCGCACGAGCGACCTGAACTATGTCCACCAAAAATACGTCCAGGCGGATGAAGAAAAAGCGCTAACTGAACTGGCAAAAACCTTGGAATTTGGTGATGCGATCATGGCTCTCATGAATGAGTACAAGGAACGCAAGACACAAGAAGCACTTATTGCAAAAGATGCGGACCAGATCGAATTCATCCTGTCACTGAAAGAACAGGCAGACATTGGGAACCCACGCGCCTCCGAGTGGATCCAAAATGCGATCAAGCGCCTCAAGACCGACATTGCAAAACAACTGGCTGAAAAAATCCTTTCAACGCGCTCTGACGCCTGGTGGTATACCGAAAAAGACGGCGACTGGTGGGTGAACCGAAACGGAGGATCTGCAAAACGATTTTAAGAAATCTAGTTTGACAACAGACTTGTCTCCTGGTGGCATACCACCAGTCCTTTGACGTACTGGAGGGAACCTTGTCTACGCGCCTGACGGTTTTAACCTTTAACGCGGGGCTGTTGCGCGTGCGGGTCCTCGGCGCAACGCTCAACGCACCCGTGCCGTTCGTCGCTGAACGCCTGCAGGCATTGCCGGCGGCGCTCGCGTCGGTAAATGCCGACCTTGTTGCGCTGCAGGAAATCTACGAAGAACCGCACCGCTTGTGGCTCGCGCAGGAACTGCGCCACAAGTTCCCGTATGCGGCATGGGTACAAGACCATGGCATCGCCCAAGTCTCGAACGGGCTCATGACGTTGTCCCGCTATCCACTGGAAGCGCCGGCTTTCGAACTGTTCGCCAACGCCCCGTTCGGCGAGCGGCATCTTGCGCGTAAGGGCTTCCTGTCGTGCGTCGTGCGGACGCTGGCGTTTGGGCCGGTGCGTTTCTTCAATACGCATACGGCTTCGGGCGGCATCCTGGGATATACCGTCAACCCGTTGCACGAACGCTTGCGCGGCAAGCAGGTCGCGCAGCTGAACCGGGCCGCCAAACTCCGCCAAGACGAAGCCGTGCTCGTAGCGGGGGACTTCAACGCGGGGCCGGAATCCTCGCCGGGCAACTACCGCGAAATCCTGGCCGACGGCTTCTTAGACGCCTACGCAGAGGCCAAGGTGCGCCGTGGGCCACTCGTGACCTGGGACCCACAAAACCCGCTGACGATCGACGGCCCGCACCGCAACGCGCCGGCGCAGCGCGTCGACCACGTCTTCATCCCGCTGTCGTCGTCGCGGCTGTTCCACGTCGAAAACGCGCACATCGTGCTCGACCGACCGACGATCGAAACCGATGGCGGCCCGGTTACGCCGTCAGACCACTACGGTCTCTTGGTACATCTCTACCGCAAATGATTCTTCACATCCTCCCCGCCGGGAGGATGTTTTTTAGAGACCAAACGCCGTTTCAAGCTTGTCAAAAACCTGTGACTCTAACTTCTGCAACACTTTTTTCCTGAATGTCTCGTTGGGACGTTCCGTGAAGTTTGCATCGAGGATATAGACATTTCCCGTCAGGTTTCCATCCGTATCGGTTTCAGCGACGACGTTGTCGCTTTCCAAGCCATGCCAGGTAAATGCGGCGGCGGGGTTGTCGCCGTGGAAACGACGCAGGCCGCGGATTAGCTCCTGGATGCTCTGACGTAAACGCGCGGACGCTGGATCAGACGGATCGTATTTCTTCAGCGCTTCGGCTAATGTCACGCCGTTCACGCGTTCTTGCAGGATCGCGCCGATGAACGGTTTTTCCGCATGTTCGTCACGCAACCGTTTGCCGATGGCCGACATCAGGTTTTTGAAGCCGCCTTTTTTCTTGTCGTCGGATGAATAGCGGTCGCCGAGTTGGCGGTCAAGCTGCGTCGAGATGAATTGGCCCATCGTGTTGGCCGACTTGCCTGGCTCCGCGTAAAAACCGTGCGCCTCATCATCGCTAAATTCCGGGCTGCGTATCCAATAGGACTCGGGAAAAAACTTCTGGCCGACTTCCTTACGCATCAAATTCCATTCGTAATATTGGTGCTGGAACAGTGCGACCTGCTCCGTTGGCTTTTTCATGACGTCACCGCTCCGGAAATCTTTTACCACGAACGGTTCGCTGCCGCCTTCGCCGTCGGGGAGATCCAGGCCGTAAACATCAAAAAAGACACCTCGTTTCATGAAGGCTGCGTCTTGATCGGCTGCCGTTGATATTCGCCGTTCTCGTGCAGGATTAAAGGGATTTCGGGGTTCGGCGGGCTGGCTTTGCGGGAGTGATTCGAATTTCATGAGAAAAGTATAGCAACTCGACCCCTTCCCGTCTTGACGAATTCCCAAATTTCGCCTATACTTCGCCCACTATGGAGCTCCGCAATATCGCGATTATCGCCCACGTTGACCACGGCAAAACGACCCTGGTTGATTCCGTGTTGAAACAATCGGAAACCTTCCGCGAAAAAGGTCTCGAAGGCGACACCATTATGGACTCCAACCCGCTTGAACGCGAGCGCGGTATTACGATTCTCGCGAAAAACGCGGCTGTGGTGTACGGCGGCGTCAAGATCAACATCGTGGATACGCCGGGCCATGCCGACTTCGGCGGGGAAGTGGAGCGCATCATGAACTTAGTGGACGGCGCGTTGCTGCTCGTCGATGCCAAAGAAGGCCCGATGCCACAGACACGTTTCGTGCTCAAGAAGGCGATTGAAGCCGGCCACCGGATCATCGTCGTCATCAACAAGATCGACAAACCCGACGCCCGACCGGCCTGGGTGTTGGACCAAACGTTTGACCTGTTCGTGACCCTCGGCGCGTCGGATGCGCAAACGGATTTCCCGGTGGTGTACGCATCTGCCAAGCAGGGGAAAGCCGGGCTTGAAGCCGACCTCTCCAAGATGACGGACATCAAGCCGTTGTTCGAGACGATCATCAGCAAAGTTGAAGCTCCCCATGTGGACGTCAACGCGCCATTGCAAGTTTCGGTCGCCAACGTGAGCTACGACAACTTCAAGGGCAAGACGGCCATCGGGCGCGTGGTCCGTGGCACGTTCAAGCCGGGACCGGTTGCCTGGATCAACCGCGACGGCAAGCTCGCGCAAGCCAAAGTCACCAGCATCATGGTATTCGACGGCATGAAGAAAGTGGAAGTAAAGGAAGCCCCGGCCGGCGAAATCGTGGCGTTTGCGGGCATTGAAGGCATCAACATCGGCGAAACGATCGCCGACCCGGCCAATCCAGAAGCGCTCCCCGTCATGAAGATCGAAGAACCGACCGTCAAAATGACCTTCGGCATCAACACCTCACCGTTTGCCGGCCAAGAAGGCCAGTACACGACGACCCGCAACATTAAAGAGCGCCTCGAACGCGAATTGCAGAACGACGTCGCCTTGAAAGTCGAACCGGGCGAATCTTCGGAATCGTACGTCGTCTCTGGCCGCGGCGAATTGCATTTGTCGATCTTGATCGAGAACATGCGCCGCGAAGGCTACGAACTCCAAGTCTCGCGTCCGCAAGTCATTTTTAAGGAAATCGACGGGCAGAAGATGGAACCGTTTGAAGAAGTCACGCTCGAAGTTCCGGAAAACATGACGGGTCCGGTGATCGAAAAACTCGGCAAACGCAAAGGCGAAATGCGTGACATGCAGGTCGAAAACGCCGTCGCCAAGCTTGAATTCATCATCCCGACGCGTGGTCTCATCGGCTTCCGCAACGAGTTCATGATGGACACCAAAGGGCAGGGGATCATCAACTCGATCCTCCTTGGCTATCGCCCGTACGCTGGTGAACTGTCCAGCCAGTCGCATGGTTCGCTGATCGTGTTTGAGACAGGGGAGTCCAACAGCTACGGCCTCCAAGCCGCGCAGGAACGCGGACAGCTGTTCATCGGCCCGAGCATCCAGGTGTACGAAGGCATGGTGATCGGCCAAAACGCCAAGCCGGAAGACTTAATGGTCAACATTTGCAAAGAAAAGAAACTCTCAAACATGCGTTCCAAGGGCGACGGCGTCGCCGAAGGCCTCGACACACCGCGCCACATGGGCCTGGAAGAAGCGCTGGAATACATCGGCGACGACGAGCTCGTGGAAGTCACGCCGAAGACGATCCGGATCCGGAAATTGTATCTGAAAGAGTTCGAACGGAAGCGGTACACGTAAGCAGATTTCGTCTGTCATTCGGTAGGGGCGTGTGGCGCACGCCCTCCGACCGGCCGAATAAAACCCAAATCCGGGGAGGGCGAGCGCCACACGCCCCTACCAGATCCACACAATTCAAAAACCCCGTTCGCTCGACCTCGCCACTTCGTTAGAAGGGCAAGGGTGCGGACGGGGTTTTGAGTTGAGGCGTCGAGGGGACGCGGAGGAACTACTTGCGGACGGCGAGGAAGACGCAGCTGTCGATGCGCCAGCTTTTGTCACACCAGCGGAGGACGAGATGGCTGCCGCAGTCATTTTGCGTCAGGACCGCCACGCCGGGGATATCGAGTCCGCTTGCCACAGAGCCGAGAGCGACAATCGGCTGCTTCAACTGCTCGTCAGGAAACGCTGCGGCGAATCCGATGAGCTCCTCGTAGAGCGTAGGCCGGAGGCCGTGACGATCATGCTCGACGAGCACCTCTTCGGTCGATGCGTCGTCGCGCTCCATCTTGAAGTACTCGACCTCGACCGTGCGGTTTTGGCGACTCACGCCCTTGCAACGGTCAATCGCCTCGAATTTCCGATCTACGAAATACGGGCTCCCATGACTGAACAGCCGCTGAAGCTCGCGATTGCTGGGCTGAGCATAGGTGACGTGGACCATGAAGCGGCCTTCGGCATCGCGTTTCAAGAAACATTCGCGAAAACCTTCGACCATCGCATCATGCCTGCGCTCTTCCTGCTTGAGCCCACCCGGGTGATCCAACGGACAATCGAAGGCGCATGCGTACGTATCGTGGACGTGGTGATACTTACCATCGGCGTGAAAACCCATAACTATTCCTCCTGCAAGATTGCGTGCGTTGTACGAATGTACTGTCACCCATCATCATTCATGAAATTTCTTTCCTGAACGCTGACGGGTAGGGGACGGATGAAGTGATTCATCTGTCCCCGAGAACCCCGTTCGCTCGACCTCGCCACTTCGTTAGAAGGGCAAGGGTGTGGACGGGGTTTTGAGTTGAGGCGTAGCAGGGACGCGGAAGGTGCTACTTACGGACGAACAGGAATTGGAGTTCGGAGTACCCTTGGTAGCCATACAAGTACTCGGCCCATTGGGTGCAGAAGATACGCTGTCCGGAATCGCTGTCCAGCACCACGAGGTGAGTGTAGCCGTCGATATACAGCCCGTACGAACCAAGAGCAACGATCTCGTACTGCAGCTGCAGATCGGGATTGGCCTTGGCGAAGGCGTACGCCTCGAGGTGGATCGCCGGGTGGAACCCCAGTTTGCCCATCTCAGTGATGTTCTCCTCGGGCGTCGTGTCGCGCTTGAAACACTTCAGAAGCATGACGCGGTTGCCCGGGGTCTGGTCGATCTCAGCGCACGACGGGTCGAGCTTCCAGCTGATTTCGTAGAGCTCCTCCGCGACACCGTCCTTCGAGAATTCGGCCTCGAGCGTCTCCAGGTCGGTAGGCAGCTTGTAGTCCACGAAGACGTTGAAGGTGAGATCCGAATCGTTGAGAACAAGAGCAGTGTTCATGGAAGCCTCCTTGGCTTTTCTTGGATAAAAACGTGTCGAGGTACGAAATGAGAAGATATCACATTTTCGTGATTTTGTCAATGTATAGCCATGGCTCAACAAAGCCATTTTTTGATATCGAAATTTGGCTTAAAACGTGGCTTTTCTATGCCTAGCAACGGTTGACAAAACCCCCATTTTGTGCTATATTAGCTTGTTCGAGATGGGAAACTGTCTCGATAAAACGTAGTCGCAGTCGTCCTTTCAACCGGGTCAAAACGACCCAAAGGTGCCCAAACAATGCCTGACGTCATCGTCGCTCCCCGTGCTCCTGCAGTCGTTGTTACCGCGCCGGCCTTCCGTCCCAGGGCAGCGCTGCCGGGCCCGCGCGTCATCGACGCTGAGTTCACGACGGACGCGCCGCGTCCCGTCGGTCCCGAGATCCGCCTCCATCCCGAACGGGTGGAAGTAGTGACGGAGCCGAAAAAGAAGAAGAAGGAGAAGAAAAAGAAGAAGGAGAAGGCCCAGCCGCCTCCGCCTCCTGCCAAAAAGCCCCCGTCGGACTTCAACCGCGGGATCTGGACTGGCATCTTGATCTACTTCGGTCTCGGCACTGTGCTGATCGTGGTGCTGATCGCCTGCACGCTCGGCAAGCAGTTCATCGATGCCTTCTTCCCCAACGGCGCCGACCTTCCGCCGTGGAAGGGCCCTGACGTGGTCCAGCAGGCAAGCCTGCCCATGTACCATGAGCAATCCGCGCCCGGTCCGCAGCCGCCCACGCAGCCTGCGCCGCGCATCGCGCACAAGGCACCGGTCCGCCACAAGTGACCGCTCGCCGGACAGACGCAACACATGCGTTTGTCCGGCTCCCACCTGAACGCCTATCTCATGATAGACCTTCAGGTGGGTTTTTTGATATTAAAAGAGCCCTGACAGCTCCCCATGGTCTGTCAGGGCTTCTTGATGAGCGCGTTTGGGTCGACCGCCCGCATCGTCTGGGACGATGAGGCGGTGGGAAAAGGGCGCGTGCCGGTGCCGCGGAGCTCAACGATGTCGAGCGCCTGTTTGGCGATCTCCTTAAGGCGCAGCGTGTTCTTGCAACCAGATGTCACGATCAGCAATGGTTCGCCGGCGTTCGTGATGAGCAGCCGCGGTTCGTCGCCCTCCTCTTCGGCGAACTTGCCGACGGAACGTGCAAAGTCGAGGAGACGGGGACCGGCGACGATGCCCGAGTACGCGACCCACAACGAATACTTCAACCGTGGGAACTTTTTGCAGATCTCGAAGCGGTTGCGCAGCAAACCGAGCGCACCGCCCGCCGACGAATCGGTCAGCGCGATGATGGAACGGAAGGTCGGCCCATGCACGCGGTCGACGTGCTCGACCTCGGCCAAGAACGTTTCAAGCGAGGTGAACTCGGAGAACTTCCGGATGTCGCCGCCGCAGTAGCAAAGTACCTCTTGGAGCGCCTTACGGTCGTCAGGAGCCGTAGGCATGCCGTAAGGAAGGAAAACTCGGACATTCACGAGACGCATACACACCTCCGAGGGGTGACGGGTGGATGGGGAAAGAACCGTATCCAGTTAAACCACGCCTTAGATGTGGATGCAAGTACCATCCTTTTTCCACACGTCGCGCGTCGGGGCAGGATGTGGTATAAATCGATGCGCCTATGCGTCGTGAAGTCGTCCTAGATATCGAGACCCAAAACACCTTCCAAGACGTCGGTGCCTACAACCCTTCGTTGTTGAGCATCTCGCTTGTGGGGTGTTATTTTTATGATACGGACACCTTCGAATCCTTCCTCGAAGCCGACCTCCCCAAACTCTGGCCGCGGCTCGAGCGCGCCGACCGCGTGATCGGCTATAACCTGTTCGGGTTTGATTACCCGTGCATGCAGTCGTACTACACGGGCGACTTCCGCAAGATCCCGACTGTCGACATCATGGTCGAGATCGAAAAGCGCATCGGTTTCCGCGTGAAGCTCGACGATGTGGCCCATGCGACGCTCGGCATGGGAAAAAGCGGGCATGGGTTGCAAGCCGTCGAGTTCTGGAAGCGGGGAGAGATCGACAAATTGCGCGACTATTGCCTGCAAGACGTGCGCGTGACCCGCGACGTGTACGAGCATGCGCTCGACAAGCAATTTGTCTGCTACAATGACCGCCTCGGCCAAAAGCAGACGGTGCCCATGCCGCTCGTCCCGCCGACTGCCGAGAACGTGGCGTTGAACTTGTCGTTGGGGCTCTAAAAAGATATCCCCAAGCCGCGCATCGCCAATAAAACCTGACCTTTCGACCACTACATCTTGTGGTATACTACGCAGGCAACCACAAGATATAGTGGTCGCACGGTTCCAGGCTGGATAGCACGCACCTTCCTGATCGGAATATCGGGAAAGCCATCCATCCAAAGATCCGGGCAAACACACACTTTATTTTTCAAAGTGCTATTTTTCTATGTCGACCCTTCCTCCGGCCCGCAATGATGACGCAGACATGGCCGATGAGGCTTTCGCCACCGCGAACGCCGCTGACCTGGTGCGCAACTATATGACCTCCGTCAAACACCTCCAACGCCGCAATGGCCAAACGGATCTCTTTGATCCCGAAAAGCTTGAACGCTCGATCCGGGCGTCGTTTGCGTCGGCCGGGATGGCACTGGAACACCATGGGGAATCGGCCAAGAAAATCCGCGAGCAGGCCGTCGCCAAGCTCCAACAGCGTTTCAACGGCCACAAAGTCCCGACCGTGGGCGATGTGCGCGAAATCGTCGTTTCGACGCTGATTGAGAACAACTTTGGCCCCGTCGCACGCAGTTACCTCGAACACCGCTTGGACAAACGTGCCAAGGAAGCCGAGGACGTGCCCGTGACGCCGCGCGAAATCCCGGCGGCTGCAGCGCTCTCCAACGCTCCCCGCCGCCATCGCTTGAACGAAGAACGCAAAGCCATCACCCACAAGTTTGAGATCGGGGCGCACGAAGGCTATTTGACCGTCGGCCTGTACGATGACACACGCCAGCCGGGCGAGATTTTCATCCGCATGAGCAAGGAGGGGAGCGTGATGAGTGGTTTGGTGGACGCGTTTGCGACGGCGATTTCGATCGGCTTGCAATATGGCGTGCCGTTGCGCGTCTACGTCAACAAGTTTGCCAACATGCGTTTTGAGCCGTCCGGGTCGACGCAGAACCCCAACATCCCCAGTGCCAAATCGATCGTTGATTATATTTTCCGCTGGCTGGCACAAAAATTCCTGACGCCGGAAGAACGGCAGACGAGCGGCATCGCCGGCAGCGCATCGGCGCCGAACGCCTCACCAACCGCGATGGCCGCGGGCTTGGACTTACAGACTCGGCTCACGGACTCGTTCCCGTTTGACGGGCCGCTTGAATAACCAAATTACGGAGGATCTTATGAGCCAACAGCTCTTTGGGGCCTGCCCCATGCTGACGCACCGGAAGTTCTACCGGCCGTTTGAGTATCCCCATTATTTTGATTATTTCCAAAAGCAGAACCAAGCCCACTGGATGCCACTCGAAGTCCCGATGGAATCCGACATCGCGGATTACCGTTTCCGCCTGACGCCCGTCGAGACCAACCTCATCATGCAGATCTTGCGCTTCTTCACGCAAGGCGACATCGAGGTCAACAACAACTACAACTCGCACCTCATCCCGGCATTCCCAAAGCCGGAAATCAAGATGATGCTGTCGTCGTTCGCGGCCATGGAAAGCATCCACGTGTGGGCGTATTCGTTCTTGAATGATTCGCTCGGGTTGCCGGAAAAAGAATATTCCGCGTTCTTGGAATACGAGTCGATGCGCAACAAGTACAACTACATCCAATCATTTGACGTGCAGAACGTGGAAGAACTCGCAATCAACTTGGCGGTGTTCGGCGGCTTCATGGAAGGCGTCAGCCTGTTCTCGTCGTTCGCGATCTTGATGAACTTCCCGCGCATGGGAAAACTCAAAGGCGTCGGGCAGATCGTCACCTGGAGCATCCGCGATGAAAGTTTGCACAGTCGCGGCGTCTGCCACTTATTCCGCGACTTGATGTCGGAAAACCGCCACTTGTGGACCGACAGCCTGCGCGGGCGGCTCTATAAAGCCTGCGACGACATGGTGAAGCTCGAAGACGCCTTCATCGACACCTGTTTCTCGATGGGCGACGTGCCCGGCCTGCAAGCCAACCAAGTCAAGCAATACATCCGTTTCACCGCCGACAAGAAGCTCAACGACCTCGGGCTCGACAAGGTCTACAACGTCGCCAACCCGCTGAGTTGGCTCGACGTCATGGTCAATGCCAAGGAACATACCAACTTTTTTGAAAACCGCGCCACCGAATATGCCAAAGGTGCCATCGTCGAAGACTGGGTCTAACTAAATACAAACAAAAAACATATGACCTACCAATCCGTGATCGATGCCTTGTCCAACAACGACCTCGAAGCCGCCCGCGAGCTACTGTTGAACGACATCCAAGAAAAGACGGCCAACAAGAACAGCTGGGACTGCCCATACTACACGACGGACAAGGCAATCCAACAAGGGATCAAGATCGAGCCGGAGCGCAACAAATCCATCGCGTACTTTGGGCTGGAGAACTTGCGCGACCGCTATTTCTTGCGCGACGCGAATGAGGAGATCTGCGAAAACCCCCAGACGTTCTTTGCGCGCGTGGCAACCGGCATGGCGCGCGGCGACGCAGCGCATGCGCAACAGCTCTACGATTACATGAGCAAGCAGTGGTTCATCCCGTCATCGCCGACGCTCATGAACATCGGCACCAACCGCGGGCTCCCGATTTCGTGCTTCTTGAACATGGTCCCGGACACGCTCGAAGGGATTTTCGACGTCTATCGCGAAAACGCCTTCCTCGCCAAGTACGGTGGCGGCATCGGCACGGACTGGTCATCGCTGCGCGGACAGAACGCGCCGCTCAAGTCGAGCGGGCTGCGCTCGAGCGGCGTCATCCCGTTCCTCAAGATCATGGATTCGGAAACGATTGCCATCTCGCGCAACGGGATCCGGCGCGGAGCAGCGGCAGCGTATCTGCGAATCGACCATCCGGACATTTTGGATTTCCTCGAAATGCGAAAACCGACGGGCGGCGACATGGACCGCAAGTGCCTCAACATCAACAACGGCGTCGTCATCACCGACGAGTTCATGCAGGCCGTGGAAGAAAACCGCAACTACAAGCTGGTCGACCCGCACTACAACACCGTCACCACAGAACTGAACGCGGTCGAAGTCTGGCGCAAGCTGCTGACGATGCGCGCCGAGACAGGGGAGCCGTACCTCATCTTCATCGACACGGTGAACAAGGCCGTACCGCCGCACCACCGCGAAAAAGGGCTGTTCGTGCGCCAGAGCAACCTCTGCACCGAGATCGTCCTGCCGACCAACGAAGAACGGACGGCCGTGTGCTGCCTCGGCAACCTCAATATCGAAAAATGGGAAGACTGGAAGGACCGCCTCGACGAGATTGCCTACTCCTGCGTCAAGGCCCTTGATAACAACCTCGAGACGTTCTGCGAGATGTCCGACCCGGTGGAATACCGCAAGTCGATCAACTCGGTGAAGCATGAGCGTTCCGTCGGCCTCGGCATCATGGGCTACCATGGGCTCTTGATGCAACGTAACGTGCCGTTCGAAAGCGTCGCGGCACGCGCCATCAACAAGGAAATCTTCCAGAAATTCGGCACGGCGGCACGCGCCGCGTCAGTCAAGCTCGGACAAGAGAGGGGATTGCCGCTCGATGGCGGGACGCAACGCAACAGCTACGTGACATCAGTGCAGCCGACAGCCTCGACAGGTTTCATCTGCGATTGCACGCCGTGTGTCGAACCGATCACGGGCAATGCGTATTTGCAGAAGACGCTCTCCGGAAGTTTCCTCGTGAAGAACAAATATTTGGAACGCTTGCTCGAGACCAAAGGCATGAACACCACGGAAGTCTGGAAAGACGTGATCGCCGCCAAAGGCAGCGTCGAGGCGCTCGACATCCTGACGGACGAGGAGAAGGCCGTGTTCCGCACGGGCTACGAGATGAACATGCGCGAGATCGTGCAACAAGCCGCAGACCGCCAACCGTGGATCGACCAGTCACAATCGATCAACGTGTTTTTCCCGACGCCCATCAGCGGAAAATATTTGCACGACGTGCATTTCCTCGCGTGGAAACTCGGCGTCAAGAGCCTATACTACCTCCGCTCCGCCGCGCCCATCCACGCCGATAGCATCGACGCCAAGACAGTGAAACGCGATGTGGCGACAGAAGAATGCGCGGTGTGCCAGTAACGCGATACGGGTGACAAACCGGTGAGGCGGGATTATCATTCCCCGGTATGAATATCTGCCTCGTCGGGTCGTTGCGGGATGGCGAACGGATCCAAGAAATCGCACGTGAATTGGAGGGCAGGGGACATAAAGTCTCGACGCCGCTTGACCAGTCGGAAGCGCGTTTTGGTGACCGGAGCCAAGCAAAACATGCCTTCATGCAAGGCATGTTTGCACAGATCGGGAAGTGCGAAGCGGTGTTGGCGGTGAATGATTCAGAACGCGGCGGGTTACAAGGCTACATCGGGCCGAACACATTCTTGCAGCTTGGCATGGCCATGGCACAAGGGAAGACACTGTTCAGCCTCGCAAAGTGGGACGAACGTTTGCCGTACAAAGAAGAACTCGACGCCATGGGCATCAACCAACTCGACCTCAAATCGCAATTTTAGCGCAAGGAGCCGCACCACATGTCAACCGACACGCTAAGCCTCGTCGTCCACCAGCTCGGGTATGACCGCGTGCAGGATGTGGGTTACGTCGTGTTGTTTGCCGTGCTCTTGATTGACGGCTTGTGCATCCCTTTTACGCCGATCGAAGTCTACCTGATGCTGGCCGGCTACTTGTCGGCCATCGGCGTCCTGAACATCTTTGAGGCGTTCGCCGTGATGACGGCCGGCGCGCTCATCGGCAATATCTTGTCGTACGGTTTCGGGTACAAGGTCGGGCACGGGTTTTTCAGCAAGTACGGGAAATATTTTTTGGTGACGCCGCAGCGTTTTGACAAGCTGCAGGCGATGGTCAAGCAATTTGGTATGAGCGCGCCTTTCGTATTCCGCTTCATCCCAGGCGTGCGGCCGGTCGCGAGCCCGCTGCTCGGCACGGCACGCGTGCCGTTCGTCAATTTCGTATTGCTGTCGCTCGTCGCGATCACCATTTGGAACGTCGTCTTCCTCACTATCGGTTATTATTTTGGATTGCGCTTTGCCGAACATGCCGTATGGATCATCCCGCTTGGGATCGGCATCATGCTGTTTGGCATCATCGCGACGGTCGTGCTCTGGGCCGTCCGTTCTAAACACAACGCCTGAATATGGTTCTCGACAAGGATTTCACCGCTGACCTGCTGCTCACGCTTTCCATCGCCGTGTTTGGCGTGTTTTGGCTGTGGGCAATGGTCCACGCCTGGCGTACGCCAAAAGCCGACACGAGCCAGCGGCTCGTCTGGGTTGGGGCGATCTTGGTCAACCCGATTGCCGCCGTGTGGTATTGGTACGTCTGGAAACGCTGGGCGTTTTGGACACTCTTCAGCCCGCTCTTGGGATTCTTCGTCTCGTTGCCGTTCGTCGCCAGCTCCGTGCTCTCAAAAACCGATGCCAGTAATTTGACATATACCCTGGTGGCGCTCGGAACGTCACACACGGTTGAGATTGCCGCTGCACTCATGATCTTCCCGCTGATCTTGCGGCTCGCCGCGCTGCTGCACATTGGGCGCAATGATGAGCTGGATGCCATGAAACGGAACGATTGGGTGGTGTCACTAGCGCTGCCGATCTTCGGCTTTGGCGCGGGCATGGCGTATTGCGCACGTGAGCGCCGTGCCTGGGCACTGGCGGGCCTCGTGTGGTTCGTGGCATTAAGCGCGACAACCTGGGTCCTGGCGCCAAACGTGGCGCAAGCGCTGATCCGCGCCGGTGAATTACGTCGTGAGCAACTCCACGTGGCCGCGCGGACCTGAACTATGGCAACACTCCTTTCAACCTGGATCGTCCATAACATCGAGGCGTTTGGCTACCTCGCAATTTTCGTCCTGATGGCCCTTGAATCGGCCAATATCCCGATCCCAAGCGAAGTGACGTTGCCGTTTGCGGGCTTCCTCGTCGCGCAAGGCCGGCTGGATTTTAATGCCGTTGCCTGGCTCGGCGCACTTGGCTGCGTCGCCGGTTCGATCTTCTCGTACTGGCTTGGGCGGCGGTATGGGCGCGCCTTCGTGAACCGCTTCGGCAAATGGTTTTTCTTAAGCCCAAAAGAAGTCGCGCTTGGCGACAAGTGGATGTCGCGCTACGGCAACGGGGCGTCATTCTTCTCACGCCTGTTACCGATCGTGCGGACGTTCATCTCATTCATCGCCGGCATCTGGCGCACGCCGTTCATGCCGTTCGTCGTGCTGACGTTTATCGGCTCACTCCTCTGGTCGTATTTCCTCACGTATCTGGGCGTCCAACTTGGTGCACATTGGGAAGTGCTCCATCCCTATTGGCAAAAATTTGAATTCGTCATCATCGCCGCGGCTGTGGCCGTGGTCGTCATCTACATCTGGCACCACTGGAAGTCAGCAAACAAACCGAAGGCGTAAACCACGCTACTCATCGATCCCCATGTCAACGGGGTCTTCATCGATCTTTGCGGCGAGCTCTTCGAGTTCTGCGAGGCCGTCTTTCGGCTCATCATCGTCTTTGTCCTCGTCAGGGTCTTTTGCCGCGTCTGCGTCAGCCCCAGGTTCTTTCTCGTCATCTTCGTCATCCTCAAGCACAACCGCGACCTTGACATCATCGTCGTCAACACTTTCATCGCCTTCAACCACACGCATGCCAGCGGCGGTGATTTCATCGTCTGGTTCTTCTTCGTTCATGCCGTCATCAAACGGGGCATGTTGCAGGGAGAGGTCAGTCATAGGTTTGTGGAATGATTTCTTGTCCGAAAAACGTAGCAAGCGCGCCGCGATAGGGGAATTGTGGATATCTTTTGGCGTTTGCCGAACCGTCCGTAACGTGGCAAGCTGCAAGCATCTATGGCCAATTCGTTGCTCTATCTCGTGCTTTTTTTGGTGGTCGTGCTCCTCGCAGTCGTGGCCTGGTTGGGATTGTCGTTGCGCAAGCTGACAGGCGAGGACCACGGGCAAGACACACAATCGATGACACTCTTGCAGAACCAAATCGGCCAGCTCCAAAAGGAGTTCGGCGACCGGATGGGGGAGACACACCAAGCGATCCGCCAACAATTCGCGTCGTCGACCGGCGTGGTGCGTGACGTGACGGAAAAACTCACACGCATGGAAGAGACGGCCAAGCAGGTACTCGACGTGACCAGCCAACTGCAAGGCTTGCAAGACATGTTGAAGAACCCAAAACAACGCGGCATCCTCGGCGAATATTATTTGGAGACGCTCTTGAAAAATATTATGCCGCCGGACGGTTATCAGATGCAGTATAAGTTCAAAGACGGCGAGATCGTTGACGCAGCCGTGTTCGTGAAAGACAAGATCGTGCCAATTGATTCCAAGTTCAGTTTGGAAAATTACAATCGCATCATCGAGGAGACGAATCCTGTTGAGCGGGACAAGCTTGAAAAACTGTTTGTCAACGATTTGAAAATGCGCGTGCAAGAGACGGCAAAATACATCCGGCCGAATGAAGGCACGATGGAATTCGCCTTCATGTTCATCCCGCATGAGGCGATCTATTACGACTTGCTGATCAACAAGATCGGCGCAGTCAGCGAAGACACCGAAAGCCTGATCCAGCGTGCAGCAGGGAAGTACCACGTCATCATCGTCTCGCCGACGTCGTTCCTCGCGTATTTGCAGACGGTGCTGCAAGGTTTGCGCGCACTCAAGATCGAAGAACAAGCCAAAGAAATCCGCTTGCGCGTCACCGACCTGTCACGGCATTTACAGGCGTATGAAGGCTATTTCCAAAGCGTCGGCAAGAACCTTGGGACGACCGTCAACCAATACAACTTGGCGACGAAAGAATTCTCGAAGATCGATAAGGACATGCTGCGCGTGACAGGTTCTTCAAACAACTTTGAACCTGCGTTGCTTGAACGCCCAGACCAACAAGAATGAAACGCTTCTTGAAGATCGCCAGCATTGTTTGCGGCGTGATCGCCGTCGTGATTGTCGTGGTCGTGCTTGATGTGCAACTGAAATATGCTGACCGGATCAGTGTGCACCCAACCGGATCAGCAACGACGACAGCGATCGTCCTGGGCGCAGGAGTGACGGGAAATGGAAAACCATCCGACGCGCTACGCGACCGGCTAGACATGGCGATCTCACTGTATGACCAACACCAAGTCGGCACATTGTTTTTGACAGGAGACGATGGCAAATACCACGAAGACGAAATCGACGTAATGAAGCCGTACGTCTTGGCGCATGGCGTCGCGACATCATCCATCATCGTTGACCCGACAGGCTACCGAACGTATGAGAGTTGTAAGCACGCCGCGGCAGATGGGATTAACAATGCGATCATCGTGACGCAGCGTTTCCATCTTGGACGTGCGCTCTACCTCTGTAACTCGTTGCACGTCAATTCCATCGGCGCGGATGCGGATTTGGAACCATACCGCAGCATCGTGTATTTTTGGACGCGTGATTTATTGGCGAGCGTCGAAGCCTGGTCAAACATCAACCTGCTGGCGCCGCAACCGCCGGTAAAATAAATCGCAAAACGACTCGCATTAAAAAAATCTTGGTAGTGAAAACGCCGATCCCGTGTTGCATGGGATCGGCGCTTTGGAGAGAGAAGGTTCAGGTGGAAAAAACCGGACGGGTGCTGGACGCCGGAGGATGGCTGCTGCGGCGCTGCACCGGGATGGAGGGGGATGAGGCCCTCGGCATCGTTTTAAGCTTCGGCTTGGGGAGCGTCATCGACAGCAACATGGCCGCCAAACGCTTTGCAAGGTTGTGTTGGTGCTGCGCTGCGCCGCTGTAGTTGGCGAGGTCGCGAAGCTCGGACGGGACCTGCATCCAGGCACGAGGACCATGGGCGGCGCCGTACGCGACACGAAAGGTGACCGTGTTGGAGATCAGGACGGCGCGGAGCGGGGAGTCGGGACTCGACTGTTGGACGCTGCCGTAGTTCGTGATCGCCTCGCACAGGTTGATCGCCATGTTGACGAGGTGGTGCTTGTCGCTGGAGAACTGCTGCGCGATGAACTGCTTGAAGTCGGGGTCGGGTTGGTCCATCCTGGGCTCCTGGGACGTTCGGGGTTTTGGCCACTCCTTTACACGGGGGAACGCCTATTCTTCTGGCATCACCCTAGCAAAGGAAAATGGACTATACATCTACTACGTAAGGATGTCAACCCCTTCCATTACACGTCTTCGGGCAGGATCGAGCGCCGGAACCCATAGAGTTCCGCAATGACGGTTTCGAGGCGTTCGCAGGTCGCGACGATGGATTCGTGCGTGAAGCAGGGGTTCCGCAGGTCCGAGAATACGCCCGGATACTGCGTCTTAAACTCCCGCTGTTTCTCGACCAACGACTCAAGCCTCAACAAGGAACTGCGCAGCTCGTAGAGCGTCTTCAGCCTCGAGGGTTCATGCAAGAAGGCGATGACCGCTACGCCAACATGGCGAAGCATGGGTTTGACCTCGTGGTCCTGCTCGATGGCACGGGCGAACGCGTGGAACTGTACGGCATCACTCATCGACGGCTGGCTGCTCGGCATGCGTCTGGCCTCCTTGGAAAGACTGCTTCCGCAATATGCGGAATAGAGAATATATCCCAAAAAGGCCGATTCGTCAACCGGCCAATCGCTGGACTTGACACATGCAACTAAGTTGCATTAGACTATTCCCATGACACATCCAGCGCTTACCCATTTGAAAGCTGGCGGACATCGCCTGACCCCGTCGCGACAGGGGATTATTGAGCTGCTTTCTACGGCGAAACAGCCGCTGACCCCGGCTGAAACCCTCGAATCTTTGGCAAAAAAGGGGATTGCGGCCGATAAAGTCACGGTCTACCGCGAGATCGCGTTTTTGCAGGGGCAGGGGATCCTCGTGCCCATCCAGCTTAACGACCGCTCCAAACGCTACGAACTCGCCGAGCTCGAACACCATCACCATCTCGTCTGCCTCAATTGCGACAAGGTGGAGGACGTAGACGTGGCAGACGATTTCGGTGCTGCGGAAAAAGCCATCAAAAAACAGACGGGGTTCAGCGTCCAACGCCATTCGCTGGAATTTTTTGGGACGTGCGCTAATTGCACCTAAGCCATCGTTGACTGACGACGGCCCGAGGGGAGCCATCGCCAGGTAATGACGGACTTTCCCCTCACCACCGGATCGCCTGGGATCCGGAGATTTGGAGCACCCAAAATGGAATCGAAGCTGGTCCTTCAACCCTCCCTCGGGACGTTCGCGCCGCGTGTCAGCGTCGCGATCCGTCCGGTGGACCTGTCGCAGCCCGTGACGCTGCCCGAACCGTGGCCGCGGCTCATCGCGCGCGGCTTCCACAGCGACCTGCTCGACCGTGCCCGCGCGTTCCTGCTGCTCGCCGAGCGCGAGCAGTTCGTGCCCGAAGCCACGGAGATCCTGCGCCTGACGGGCGAAGGCTTCCTCACGCCCTTCGACCGCAGGCCGTTCGAGCCGGCCGCCGGCGACCCGTTCGCCGACGTGAAGTGCCGTTCGCTCAACGCGCTCGACCAGCTCTCCGCCGAATTTGGTGACCGCATCCCGGCCACCGTCTGTCAGACGTTCGCCTTCATGGCCACGCGTCCCAACCCGATGGAGCGCGCCACCATCCTGTCGATGGAAAAGTGGCTGCCGCTCCCGTGGTGGTACGCCGACGCCGTGTTGCACGCCATCGGCAAGGTGTTCGGGTTGATGCTGCACGTCCACAGCCGCTTCTACCAGCACACCGGCCTCGTGCTCGAGCACAACTGCGATTGCAACCACGCGATCCAAGAGCCGGGCGAGGACGGCATGGTCCGTGCCTTCTTGCCGAAGGTACGCTTCTCCGAAGCTTCGGCTGCGTTGCTGTCGCACCTCTTGTGCGAAGGCAAGCTGATCGCCGTCGACGCATTGCCGTTCAACCTCGGCCTCTCGCCGGAGGCAGCCGAAGCGCTCGCGCTGCAACGCCAGGTGCTTCAGTCCTGACTCATGCCTCGACCGACCGGATTTCAATCCGTCGGTCGAGGCACCTTTCATACTATGACCAACCAACTGACTTCCTATCTTTTCTCCATCCTTGCCGTTGCCGGTTTCGCCGTGATTTGGCGCAATTGGTTGGAAGACCATCCAAAATTTCGTAGCGCCATCAAAACACGTCTGCCATGGCCGTTTCCCAAAGCCCTGACGTGCGGCTCATGCTTCACCTATTGGCTTTCGCTTGGTTTTATCTTGGCCTTCGATCCGTTGCCGACATGGCAATCAAGCTGGGTTGTGACTCACATCTTCCTTGTCTGGATGGCCGTAGCGATGGGCGCCGTGTTTATCCGGTTTAGCTACGTTCTCGTCCAAGAACGCGTACACGACATCGTGCATGCACGAGACCGGCATGAGGCGCATGATGACCCAAAAGGGGAGAGTACACCCTGAAATCGGCTTTTAGCGCTTTGTCGTTGCGAGCATATGCCTAACGCGAAGCAATCTTGAGCGATCGGATACGGGTTCAGGATTGCTTCGTCGTCGAACTCCTCGCAACGACAAAAGGGAAACGTAGCGCAAAAAATAAAAAAATCGCTACGTGGCCAAATTTCGCAAAATAATTTCCGACCCTAAAATCTCAAAAAATCGGTCGGGGAGGGGAGGTGATAACTGGATCAGGCCTGCTTTGTTGATAACTACATGCGTCGCACAATATATCTTATGCGTCACATGAGGAGTATTAAAAAGCCTTTCCGGGCTTTTTGCGCCTTTAGCACGTATTCGCTTCTAC
>JBAQQZ010000035.1:0-1873 GCA_049295615.1 Patescibacteria group bacterium | reverse complement strand
CGCAGCTTGTAGCCGCGCTTCAGCAGATTCAGGGTAAATACGGTCAGCAGCGCCAGGCAGCTGCCGACCACGGCCAGGCTCAGCCACGGCGAGGCGTCGGAGACACCGAAGAAGCCATGGCGAAAGCCGTCGATCATGTAGAACACCGGATTCCAGTGCGACACCTGCTGCCAGAACGGTGGCAGCGAATTGACGGAGTAAAACACACCGGACAGAAAGGTCAGCGGCATGATCAGGAAATTCTGGAAGGCCGCGAGCTGGTCGAATTTATCCGCCCAGATGCCGGCAATCACGCCCAGGCTGCCCAGGATCGAACCGCCCATCAGGGCAAAGACGAGTATCCACACCGGTTCGGCAAACGTCAGCGGTGCAAACCAGAAGGTGGCCAGCAAGACGCCCGTTCCCACCACCAGGCCGCGCACCACCGAGGCCAGCACATAGGCGAGGAAGAATTCGAGATAGGAGATCGGCGGCAACAGGACAAAAACAATGTTGCCCGTGACCTTGGACTGGATCAGCGACGATGAAGAGTTGGCAAAGGCGTTCTGCAGCACCGACATCATGATCAGGCCCGGAATCAGGAAAGCCGTATAGATCACGCCATGCACCTTCACGTGTCCTTCCAGGACATGGGAAAAGATCAGCAGGTAGAGCAGTGCGGTGAGTACAGGCGCCCCGACGGTCTGCGAGGCGACCTTCCAGAAACGCAGCACTTCCTTGTAGAACAGGGTTGAAAAACCGTGGCCCATCTCAGCTCACCTGCCCCTCGCGCTGCCCCTGCATGACGCGGACGAAGACGCCTTCGAGATCCGGCTTGCCGATTTCGAGGTCATCTATCCTGCAGCCCGCCGCGCGTATTTGCGCCAGCATCGGCTCGACCTGGTCGAACGCGTCGAAGGGCAAGGACCACCAGCCGCCGCTTTGTGCCGCATCGCGAGTGAGTTCGGCCGGCATCACACCATCCGTGCGCAAGCGCAGGCAGTGTGCGGAATAGCGGCGCAGCAGCCTGGCCGTGGTGTCGAGAGCGACGACGCGACCCGCCTGCAGCATGGCGATGCGCGTGCACAGGTTCTCGGCCTCTTCGAGATAGTGCGTGGTGAGGACGATGGTATGCCCCGCGTCATTCAGCCGCCGAATGAATTGCCACAAGGTCTGGCGCAGTTCGACGTCGACGCCGGCGGTCGGCTCGTCGAGCACGATTACCGGCGGACGATGCACCAGGGCCTGGGCGACCAGCACGCGGCGTTTCATGCCGCCCGACAGCATGCGCATGTTGGCATTGGCCTTGGATGTCAGGCCCAGATTGTCGAGAATCTCGTCTATCCACGCATCGTTGTCGCCAATGCCGAAGTAGCCCGACTGGATCTTCAGTGACTCGCGTACCGTAAAGAAGGGGTCAAACACCAGTTCCTGGGGAACGACACCCAACTGGCGCCGTGCCGCGCGATAGTCGGACTGGACATCGTGGCCCATCACGCTGAGGCTGCCGCTATCGGCGCGAACCAGCCCGGCCAGGGCCGAAATCAGCGTGGTCTTGCCGGCGCCATTGGGACCCAGCAGTCCAAAGAACTCGCCCGGGTGAACTTCCAGGTCGACCCTGTCCAGCGCCTGAGTGCTACCAAAGCGCTTGGAGACCTGCTGAATGCGGATCGCAGCGGACATGACACCAACCCCGGGACTGCTGCGTCAATGCTGCGGGAGCAGATCGGCAACGCCGTACACTTCGGCGAGACTCAGCAAATTCTGTGGCGGATTCAGCAGGCGCAAGGACTTGCCTGCGGCTTTGGCGGCTCGCATCCAGCCAAAGACCACGGCCAGGCAGGACGAATCCATCTCGGTCACGGCGGCAAGATCGAAGCTGGTAGCACTGGAT
>JBAQQZ010000034.1:0-34880 GCA_049295615.1 Patescibacteria group bacterium | reverse complement strand
GCCGGCACGACCGCCTTCTTCGCCACGACTTTCGGTTTTGGTGGGGGAGGAGGTGGCGTGAACTTTGCCGGCGAGAATTGTTTCGTCTTGGCGTAGTAGTACCAATAACGTCCGCTGGCGTCGCCGAAGATGATGCCGGTCTTGCCGAAGGCGACGGCGTCAAACGTTTTCAAGTCCGGCTGTTCGGCAGCGGGCATGTAGGCGAGGAGTTTGATGATGTCGGTGTCGCTGCCGTCTTTGGGGTTCAGGACGTGGATCTCGGTGGGGATGTGCCAGCCGTTCTCGTCCGTCCCTTCGCGGCGTGCGATGGTCAGCGTCGAGGTCGCGCCATAGGCGATCAGGTCAAACGTGAAACTGAAGGTTTCTTTCTTGTTGCTTGCATCCACCAGCTTGACGCTCGCGCCGCGCGAACCGGAAGTGGAAATCGTCTCGCCTTTGATTTTGGCGCTCTTGACCGGCTGCCAAGCAAACGACTTGGTCGGCGCTTGCATCGCCACGTCAACGGTCTCCTTATCCCAATATTTCGGCGCGTCTTTGGCGAATTGCGCGGCCGCCGCGGCTTCTTGTTTCTTTGAGAACACGCCGACCGCCGAGACAACGGCACGTTGCACTTGGCTTCCGGCGGCACCGGCGCCGACTAAAACTTTCCCGCCGGCATACAGCGTGCTCGAGTCGCCACCATCGAACATCATCGCGTCGCTCATGCCGGGATATTTGCTTTGGAGGAACGCGCCGAGCGAATCGCCGCCGCGTCCAAACGCCGGATAGGAATTGCCGGCGACGGAAATGATATACCCCGTCTTGTGGTCGCTTGAGACGGCGATAGCTGTGCGCGCGTTTGAGCCAACGCGGCGTTCCCATTCAGTATATTCATCAAAACCTTCGTTGGTGCTCGTCGTTAAGATGTTCCCGCCTGACATGAACATCGGCCCGGCACCGAGCGCTTGCTCGGGCGTGCAGCCTTCGGCTCTCAGCTTGTCCGCGTCGTATTCGCTCACGTACATCTTGCCATTCGTGCAGACGATAAAGGTTGAGCGGTCGCTGCGCGTGAGGAGCATTTTTCCGTCGATAATGGCGACATCTTCTAACGCGCCCCATGGCCAATCAACATCAAAATAGGAACCGTTGACTGCGGCGAGTGCGCCCGTGTCTTGTGCCAAATCGGAAACTTTTTCGTAGACGTATTCGTCGCGTTGTGTCGTGGTTGCATTCGGCGAGGGATTGAACTCACGGCGCGGCAGGATCGGCTTGATCTCGCTGTCGCCGCCCATCTTGACTTGGATCACATAGATGTCGGTGTCGAGGTCGCGCCAGTGGTCCATGGTCGCGTCTTGGTTCAATGTTTGTTGTGCATCCGTTTCGGTGTCCACGCCACCTTGCTGTTCCCAGTTTTCGAAGCTCGTTACGGCGAATGCCGCGTCTTCCCGGAGGAGCGGCGCGTTGGGTAGGATCTGGTTGTTGGTCGTCGAGAGCAGCTCCAAACGGTCCGCTGCGACCATGGCGCCTTGCATGTTGGCTGGGACGCTCGACAAATCCGTCGGCGCGACGTAACCGGCAGGCTCCGTCGCGAGCTGGGTGAAGGCGAAGTCATGGCGGCGCAAGGCGAAGAGTTGTTGCATCGCAACGTCACGCGGCAACATCGTGGTGCTCGAAGTATCAATCGGCACGCCGGCGCCGGACAAGCAGTTGCGGACGTTGTCCGCCGTCCAATATTGGTTCGGCTTGGTGCCGAGTTCCGGGCAGGCGTCGCTCGTGCGCAAGAACATCAGGACGCGCAACCAATCATCCGGCGAGATGGGTGCGCCATAGCCAAAGGTGCTCGTTGTGACTGGAAGCATCCATCCGCTAGAGATCGCTTTGGTGATCGCGGCTTTTTCCGGCGCTTTGCTGCTGACATCCGAAAACGTCACTGTCTGGGCAGAGCTACAGAGCGGAAATACCACGCAGGCAAGTGCGGCGCTGAAAAGGCATGATTTCAAACCGTTCCTCATTTTTTTATCATACCCCATTGCACAAAAAATCCTAGGCCATGCACCATTTTCCCTCTCCATTTCGTAGCCCGATATGGATTGACAGGGGAGCGTGCCCCTGGCATCCTTTGCCGCATCAGAGCGGTTTCTAAACACGCGACATAACTTTTTTTGATGCCTTCCTATGGACAGCAACATGAAGAAGATTCTTGGCGTTATCGGCGCGATCGTGATCGTCGGTGGCGTGGCAGAAATCGCCATGCACCAGAACGGCGCCAACGCGACGCCGACGACTCCCTCGACGCCGACAGATTCCGGCTCAAACGGTTCGTCCGCCCCGCCGGTCGCAGCCAATTACAAGGATGGTACGTACACGGCGGATGGCGACTACCAAACGCATGAAACCTCGGAGACAGTCCATATCTCCATCACGCTAAAAGACAACGTGATCACGGATTCCACGTTCCAAGCTACACCAAATGCCTCCCTCTCCGCGTACTTCCAGGGATTGTTCTCGCAGAATTATAAGGCGATGATCATCGGCCAGAATATTAATGACGTCCACCTGACCAAAGTCTCGGGTTCATCGTTGACCCCGGGCGGCTTCGACGCCGCGCTCGAGAAGATCAAGGCGCAGGCCCAGGCCTAAGATGACGCGGTCCGTCGAATTCGAGGCCATCGGCACGCATTGGAAGATCGACATCGACGAAGACATTCCCGATGCGCAGCGTGATGCGGCCGTGGCCGAGGTCATGGGGCGCATCGGGATTTTTGACCGCGACTATTCGCGCTTCCGTCCCGATTCGCTGGTTACCGAGATGTCACATCGTGCCGGCACGTACGACTTGCCTGACGATGCCGATCCGATGCTGCGCCTCTACCAAACCGCCTACCAACTCACGGGCGGCTTGGTGACGCCGCTCATCGGCCAAGTCCTGGTCGAAGCCGGCTACGACGCGGAATACTCGCTCATCCCAAAAGAATTGCACCATCCGCCAAGCTGGGAAGAGGCAATCGAATTCCAACCACCGAAGACGCTCGTCGTAAAGCGCCCGGCGCTATTGGATTTCGGCGCGTTCGGCAAAGGGTACCTCGTCGACATCGTCGGGGAGATTTTATGGAAGAATGGTTTGCGATCGTTTTGCGTTGATGCCGGCGGCGACCTCTTCCACCGCAGCGCGGACAACGAGCCTCTGCGCGTCGGCCTCGAACACCCACAAGATTTTTCCAAAGTCATTGGCATCGCGACTGTCGCCAACCGCAGCTTGTGCGGATCAGCAGGTAACCGCCGAGCGTGGGGAGAATTCCATCACATCATCAACCCTCAAACATTATCATCGCCGCGCGACATCCTCGCCGTGTGGACGGTCGCCAAGACCACCATGCTCGCCGACGCGATGGCGACCTGCCTGTACTTCACTTCGCCGGATAAGTTGTCCAAGTATTTTACCTTCGACTATCTGATCATGTATCCCGACTCGTCGATCAAGACGTCAAAGGGATTTCCGGCGGAAATGTTTTTTGCGTGATGTGAGGAAGAGTTCTTTGTCGGTTTTGGTCCAGCGTTTGATCTCTGCCTCCCGTTTGCGCGCATCGGATTCTGATTTTGCTTCTTCCGTCCAAACCAGCAACACAGGACGATGGCTTCGAGTATAGGCTGCGCCTTGGCCGGCATTATGGCGCTTGACCCGGGTCTCGACGTCGGTAGAAATGCCGGTATACAAACTCCGGTCGGCACAACGGAGGATATAGACGGACCAGGTTACGCGGCGTTGTCGCATGCCTTATTTTGATTTTTTAGACCGCTTGTCGAGTATTCCCTGCACCGACGGGCTTACGGACTTATCCGTGCGATGGATGCAACCTATCCAGCAACACGGCCGACGCATCCCTTCCTTCAGTTCCGAAATGACCCGGCCCACGTGTTCCTTCCGTGTCTCCGCTTTCTTCACAGAGATCGTCCAGCAGATCCACTCATTACGTGAGAGCGGAGTCAGATCCTCCCATGCCGCTAGTGCCGCTCTGTCAGAAGCGAGAGCCTTTTGTAAATCGTCCGGCAGCTTGTGTACCGTACCGCTAGAGATCTTTTTTATCATAGAGTTCTGATTATTGATTTAGCGGCGTAAGTTGTATCTGCTTTGCAAGATCGTACGCAGTCAAGATATCGCTGTCGCTCTCGACGAAGACTCGTCCGATAACGAGCACCGAATTGTTTCGTGAGGATATTTGCTTCAGGTCTTGCGAGGCGTTTCCTTTTTGGCCTGGCCCGCTGATGAGATAGTCGCCGGCCTTGGTTCCCGTGGTGCGTTTGCCGACATAGGCGAAATTGGTGCCGTCCGATGGGTCAGTAAATTGCACGGCGTAGTAGCGGCCGGCCATGTCCGGAACGTGCAGGACTTGCGGTCCTTTGGAGAGATCAAGGACGCCGACGGTGTAGAGCGTGTCGCGGTTTGTGCCGTAGCTCATCAACGGTGAGCTTCCATGCGGCAGCGATACATGGAGTGGATCCGCAAAAAGCGCTTTGGGCTGCGTATAGAGCGTATTGACCTGTATGGGACCCTCGCCAAACCCCTTAACGAGAGCCGCCTTCTTGTACACGCCCAAGATGAGGCGCGGCCAAAAGTAGATGAATAAGAACGTGCCGAGCACCCAGACGATGACGGCCGCTACCGCAAGCGGAATGACCTCGCTCCATCCGAGAGAGATCCTCCGGTAGACGACCCATGTGAGGAGCGCCAGCAGGGCGAATGTAAGGGGATATGCGTATTTCAGAATGAGCTTGTTCATATCAATTTGCGTTGACGACCGGCGGCACATGGTACGAGCCGTCGAGAATAGCCGCACCGGGCATATACACGCGCAACCAGAGGATGAACTTGCCCGTGGGCGCGGGCAGCCAGTTGGATTCATGGCCGGCTGGAGCGGTATTTTGGAGGTAAATGTCAGTCGAGCCGTCGGGGTTTTGCGCGAGGTGAGAGCGATCGTTTACAATGTACCGATTGATCGGATTTGCCACGAAGTCATTTTTTGCGTCACTCATCGTTAGCGACCAGAAAGCGTTGTTGGGTGGAAGACCGCCCGGCGGGAAGTGCATGAGGTAGTTGCCCGTACCAGCTACGCTCGTCGTCCAATACATCGCCTCTTGCGGGATGTTTACGGGGCCAGGAAATAGTTGGTAGCATGCGGCTCGTAGCAACATGCCGTTGCCGGGCACACCGCATCCGTAGATGGTGGACCAGCCGTTGACTTTCTTGACTTTCGTACGTCCGAGAATTCGGGACGTGATGAAAGCAAGCACGGCGCCGATGATGATGCCTTGCACGACGCCAGAAGATAAGATGCTAGAGAATGAGAGCATATTTGCCATGCCTTGAGTGTACCACTGTCTCAGAAACACAAAACCGCCCTTTCGGACGGTTTTGCTCTGGCGGAGAGGGTGAGATTCGAACTCACGGTACGGTTTCCCGTACGGCAGATTTCAAGTCTGCTGCTTTAGACCACTCAGCCACCTCTCCCTGCTCGGCGAAGCAAGACTGCGTTCCGGTCAGGCGATAGCGCCTTCCCTGCACTTCGCTTGCCGCCTGCGCTTGCTCGTCAGCCGCGGCTGACTCGCAGTGTGAGAAATATCATGCGCACGCAGTAACGTACCAAAAGAAGGATGTCTTTTCAAGCCCGGCAATACCTGCTAGGTTCCTGGTGGAGGTATGGATGGACATTCAGAAGACGTCGGTCAGGTGTGCTGGTACGCCTGGGGATTTCCAGGCAACGGTTCATGAGGGGAAGCTGCATCTTCCCTGCGACGTGCTCGAGCTCATCGAGGAGAGCAATCGGGTAAATACGGTCGTACGGGTCCTGTCCTTTTTTCAGTGCTTCCCGAGCACGATCTGGGAAGGTCTCGGTTGGAGCCGGGGAGACTTCGACAGGGCGCAGAAGGCGCTCCTGCATCTGCTCGAAGGCCATGTCCCTGACGAAATCTTGAACCCGCGGCCGGTTCCCGAGCGTTTTGCCTGGGGCGTCCGTCCTCATGACGGCGACCCGAAGTAGCCTCAAGCCCGCCATCTTTCTTGGCGGGCTTTTGCATGGGAGAAATGCTATAATCCACTCGTATGGCCTATACCAAAGAATTCCTCGACCAAATGGCGACTGTCCAGGAGGCCTTTGTGTGGGAAGCGCCGGCTTGGGAAACGTACGAGCGAGGTTCAAAGTGGCATATTTGGATGCTGCTTGGGGCTGGGGCATTGATCATCTACGCGATCTTGACGACTAACTACCTGTTCGCCTTCATTATCCTGTTGACGGCGATTATCTTGATTTTGGTCGGCAACCCGTATCCACACATGGTCCTGGTACAGATCGGGCAGAATGGCATCGTGTATGATGGGCGGTTGTACCAGTTCAGCCAGTTGAATGATTTTGCCATCATTTACCACCCACCGAATACCAAGATCTTATATTTGGAACCAAAAAACCCCTCACGTCCGCGCTTGCGCATCCTGCTTGAAGACGAGGATCCGGTCGCCATCCGCCTGCATCTCAAGAACTACCTGGACGAGGACTTGGACTTGCGCGATGAGCATCTTTCTGATATATTCGGCCGGCTCCTAGGGATATAATTGGCGGCCGTATGGATTACCATCGTCCGCGTCGTCGCTCGCAAATGTAAGCCAGGGCTTCCATTTACTCATTCCTAGCGGCCGTAGCTCAGCTGGATAGAGCGCCTCCCTGCGAAGGAGGAGGTCAGTCGTTCGAATCGACTCGGTCGCACCAGACAAAAATCTCCCGATGGGGAGATTTTTGTTTTAGGCTTTTGCCTTTCCCCATGTGACCTTGTTCCACGCACGCTCATGCAGGTAATAGAGCGTCGTGCTGGCGAGGTTGGTGGCGACGATCAGTTCGAGCGACAGGTCGACTTTGCGTGTCAGTGCATAGATCACGATAAAGTCTGACATCAGGACGATGATGCGGAAGGTGACGGATTTTACGAGCGAGCGGCTGATGTGTTCGTTGAACGGCATGTGCGAAGTATAGCAAGCATGGGTGAGTTGCGTACGTTGTTCCATTTCTGTACGATTCCGGCATGATCGCCTGGTCCGACCCGCTTACCTTTCTCCACGGTTTGACCGCGCAACAGCGGAGGGCTTTGAAGTCGCTTGAGGTGCAGACCGTGGGTGAACTCCTGTCCGTCTTTCCGCGCCGCTATGACGACTACACGCGGCTCATGCCGATCGCAAAAATCCCGAACGGCGTCCCGGTCACGATCAAGGCAACGGTCAAAGAGATCAAGCAAGCCCCGACCTTCCGCAAACGGTTTGCCTTGATCCGTGCCGTCGTGTCCGACGACTCGGGTTCGATCGGCGTGACCTGGTTCAACCAGCCGTGGCTTTTGAAGCAATTGAAAGCAGGGGATGAGATTTATATTTCCGGCGCCGTGACGCAACGTCCAAGGTTCGGCCGTGGGTTTACGAGTCCGCTCTGGGAGCCGGCAAATGCCGAGACGTTAGCCGCGGGGAATGTTGCGCCCGTGTATCCGCTCGCCGGTTCGCTTGCGCAGAAGACGATCCGCAAAGCCGTACGCGCGGCGGTCGAAGAGGTCGCATATCCCGAAGACCCGTTGCCCTCCGAACTGCTGTCGTCGTTCCATCTTTTGCCGATTGCCGATGCGTACCGCAGCTTGCATCGTCCTGCAACGATGGAAGAAGCGGAACGCGCACGCCAACGCTTTGCGTTCCAAGAAGTGTTGGTCTACCAGCTCGCGCTCCGCATGGCACGCAACGAATCGAACGAAGCCGGCGCGCCGATATTTTCTTTTGATGAACCGTTCGCGAAAAAGTTTGCGTCCTCATTCCCGTTTGAGTTGACGGACGACCAGAAGAAAGCGGTCTGGGCCTGCGTCAAAGACATGGAAACTTCGCGTCCGATGCGGCGCATGCTGCAAGGCGACGTCGGCAGCGGCAAGACGGCCGTTGCCGCGATGCTGGCAGCGTTGGTTTTCCGCAGCGGAGGATCGGCGGCGCTCATGGCACCGACGGAAATTCTCGCCAAACAACATGCCGAGACTTTGCGGCGTTTCCTCGTTACGCATGGAATTCCAGTGTTGCTTGCGACGTCGTCGACGCGCATGTTGTTTGAAGGCACTGAATCAACCAAGCTATCTGCCGACGAATCGCGCGAAAGAATCGCGCAAGGGCGGATCGTCCTCGTCGGTACGCAAGCGCTGCTCGTCCATGGCCACGGTCCGCCGGACCTTGTGCTCGCCATCGTTGATGAACAGCACCGTTTCGGCGTCGCGCAGCGTGAGGCGCTGACCGTCATGGCGCGAGCCGACAGCAAAGTGCCACACTTACTTTCGATGAGTGCCACGCCGATCCCGCGCTCGCTCGCGTTGACGTTCCTCGGCGACCTGGAAGTTTCCGTCATCCGCACAAAACCCGCTGGCCGACTTCCCGTCGAAACACATGTCTTGTCTGGCGAGCAAGGAAGAACTGTAGCCTGCGAACGAATCCGTAAAGAAGTCGCCGACGGCAACCGTGCGTTTGTCGTATGTCCGCTGATCGATCCGTCCGACGTCCTCGGCGTCAAAAGTGTCGAAGCCGAAGCGCGGCGGTTGTCGAGCGGGCCGTTGATTGGCCTGCGCATCGGCGTATTGCACGGCAAACTTCCAAAAAAAGAGAAGGACGAGGTGATGGGAAAATTCGCGGCAGGGGAGTTGGATGTCCTCGTTGCGACGACAGTCGTCGAAGTCGGCGTGGACGTGCCGGAAGCCACGGTCATCGTGATCGATGGCGCGGAACGGTTCGGTCTCGCGCAACTCCACCAACTTCGTGGCCGCGTCGGCCGTTCGTCGCGTCCTTCCGTCTGTTTTTTGATCGGATCAGACGACGTCGAACCATTCGGTCTGAACCGTCTGCGTATCCTCGAACGTACGAACGATGGCTTCGCCGTCGCCGAAGAAGACTTACGGATTCGCGGAGAGGGGAACCTCCTCGGCACGCAACAAAGCGGCGTGCCGATGTTCACGATGGCGCGGATGGATGATTTGGCGTTGATGACGAATGCACGGGAAGCGTCGGAGGAGCTGGTGTCAGGCGACCCGGAAATGGAGAAACATCCTCTGTTGAGGGAGTTGGTGTTGAAGATGAGGGAGACGTCGCATCGAGAATGAGGCGCTTGACAGAATGAGGGATTTTGCTAGGGTCATGCTAGACGGTGAAAGGCGGATGGAGTTTCCAGATGCCCTTCGGAGGAAGAGCAAAAGCTCAAAAGCCGTGAGGCAGATCGTACCTTCGTGACTCTGCCACCCAGGAGCCCAACCCTAGGCACTTGGCCCTGCCCTCAATCCTGAGGTTTCATTCTGACTCCGTCGACAATCGCATGGTCGACGGAGTCTCTTTTTATAAAATCCGAATAATCTGCAACGCCTCTCGTAGCGTTGCGGCTTCTTTCACTTCCAGACCCTTCGGCGCATTTTTCGATTGTCCCTTCGGGACGATGGCTTGGAGGAATCCCATGCGCGCCAATTCTTTCAACCGCATCTCCGGCAGCGCGACGGGACGTAATTCTCCCGCAAGCCCGATCTCTCCAAACAACCCGAGCCGCGGATCAAGTGGTGCGTCTTTGGCGGCGCTCGCGATGGCGACGGCGAGTGCGAGATCGACGCTCGGGTCGCGCGCATCAATGCCGCCGGCGGCGTTGGCGTGGACGTCTTTTTCGAGGACGTTTACTCCCGCGCGTCGTGCGAGAACGGCGAGCAACATTCCGAGTCGCGTAGAATCAACGCCGGTGCCGCGACGGATCGGCGTTCCATATCCCGCAGGGGAAACGAGCGACTGGATCTCGAGCAGCATCGGCCGTCGGCCTTCGATGATGGCCGTGACGCTTGAGCCGGAAATTCCCGTCGCACGGTCATGTAACAACTCGCTCGACGGGTCGAGGACGGGTTGGAGGCCCATCTCCGTCATGGCAAGCAATGCAACTTCATCCGTCGGGCCAAAACGATGCTTCAACGCACGAAGCACGCGATAGCGGTGTTCGTGGTCGCCTTCGAGGAACAGCACGGTATCAACGACGTGTTCCAACACACGCGGCCCCGCGACATCGCCTTCTTTTGTGACTTGGCCGACGAGGATCAGTGGCAAGTGTGATTCTTTCGCCGCCTGCGTCAGGAGTGCGGCGCACGCACGGACCTGTGAAACGCTCCCGGCGTCGCCGCTCACGTCCGGGATGCTCATGGTCTGGATCGAATCGATGATGGTCAGTGCCGGTTTTTCTTTTTCGATTGTCGCGGCGACTGTTGGCGCATCCGTGTCGTTCAAGAAGAACATGTTCGGCGGGATGTCTTTCACCAAACGGTGCAAGCGGCGTTGGATTTGTGATGGAGATTCTTCGCCCGTGATGTACATGATGCGCCCATCGCGGTCGCTCATGGCGAGTGAAAGTTGCGCGAGGAACGTTGATTTGCCAATGCCTGGTTCGCCGGCAAGCAACGTCACCGAGCCATCAACCAAGCCGCCGCCGAGCACCATGTCGAGGGCGGGAAGTTTTGTCGGCCGTGTTTTGGCTTGTTCTGCCACGTCATCGGCAAATGACTTGAGGGTGCCAGCGACGCCTGCCTGCCTGTCGTTTGGTTTGCCCGAAGGTTGCTCCGTATTCTCTTCGTGCAACGTGCCCCACGCCCCACAGCTCAAACAACGCCCGGACCATTTTGGGGTCTGGGCGTCGCATTTGGAGCAGACGTAGATGGTCGTCGGTTTAGCCATAGTCTCGTTCCGTGAACCTTACCAGAGTGACTATGGATTTGCGATACGGGTGATGCCGTCTGTTTGGAGGTACTCCGTCGGCGTTAGCGCGCCGTTTGTCGCCTTCGCCAAGGCTTGTGCGATGGCTTGTGTGTTCCCCCCGAGCTTGTACAGGTTGGTCTTTGCGATGACTTTTTTTGAGAGCGCGTCCTCAAGGCCGAGGTCGCGTTTGCATCCGCTGGAATCCTTTGACCCGCACAGGCAATTGCGTTCGATGACCGCGGCGAGGTAGCCTCCCTTGTTGCCGTCTCCCGCATAGGTGCTTGCGCCAATGCAATAGGCGAACTTGTAGACGCTGTCGTTATATTGCAGGCAAGGCGCGACGAACCCAAGGTGGGAGTTCAAGAAGTCTTGCGGGGTCGCGAACTCGCGGCTGCACTGCACTCCGGGCCAGTTGGCGCTCGAGCTGAGCGATACCTGCTTTTTGATCGCCAATGGGAAACAGTTTGGCCCGCATTGGTAATTCGACTGTGTCGCGCCCGTACACGCTGCGACGCACGTCGGGCTGTACCTGTTAAAGTTGTTTGGCCCGTCAGAATCCGTGCAGCTTTGGTCCGGATTGGCGACGGCGATGTTCGCGCAAACCCCGCCATTCTGCGCTTCAGTGCAGCCAACCCCGCCGAAATTATTATATTTAAAGTACGGCGAACTCCCGCATTGTCCAGGGTTATCAAACATGTGCTGGATGATGCATTTGCTCGACGCAAGCCCGCCCGTCTCAGACATGACTTGCGCAATCAGGACGGCGGCTGGCACGCCGGTCTGCGCTTGGTACTGGAGGTATTTTTGGATGACATCCGCGCTCAACGGAATGGCGAGGTTGCTCGCCTTGAAGATGGGTTTTCCGCCGAGGACCAGCATGGTCGCCGTATCAACGGAGGAGTCCCGGCCCGGGCAATCAACGGGGATCGTCAGGTTCGTGGGATTTTTGGCCGTGGATTGCGGAGGGACGTATTCGTTGGCGGCTTGCGTGGTCTGCCCTGCGGTACCTGACGGGATTTGCGACGGCGCACCGACGGCTGGCCCGTTTGGTACGCCGGTGAGCGGCGCATTGTTGTCGACTTGTGATGGGTCGCCGGTTTGTGGCACGCCCTGTGCGATGTCCGTTGCCGGGACGGCGGTAGCCCGCGGTTGGATGCCGACACTTGCCAGGACGCCGGGCGCATCTTGGACGGCGCCCATGTAGCTGTTGAAGGGATCAGGTTTGATCAGGCTCACTTGGATCGCGTTCAAGGTCACCGTTGCGGGGGAAAATGTTTGGAGGATGGTGTACGCGCCGAACACCAGGAACAAGCCGATGACGGCGTCGCGGATCGTTTCTTTCCCGCTCGAAACGCTGGAAGCCGTCGTGCCGAGGATGTATTTGAAGCCACCAAAGGTGATCATGACCGCAGCCGCGATCACGCTGATGGCAAGCAAATAGCGGTAGGCGGCGGCAATGTATTCGCCAATGAACGGGGTCGAGATGGTTTGCCCTTGGGCGCCGACGGACAAGGTCGGCTGTCCGAGGACCAAGCCCGGGATCGCGACATTCAGCTTTGGGATGACGGGCGTAAAGTCTGCTGAATTTGCGGTGCTGGCCGAAGCGTTGAAGCTTGTCGCATCCGTTGGGCCTTGGGTGCAGAGCCCGCCAGACGTCGCGACGGGTTGGCAGGCGGCCGCAGTCAGGTCTGTGCACGTATAGCCACTCAAGTTGGCATCGTTACTGGATTGCGTTGGAAGTCCCGCGCAGCTCGATGCTGTTTGGCTTGTCAAACAGGTCTTGTTGGTCACGTTGCTGGTGGGGTAGCAGGAGCAGCAAATCGCTGCCCACACCGGAGTCGAGGCAATCCAGGCCAACGCAAAGACGGTGGCCGCAGCCGAAGAAATTTTTCGTGGGAGGGAATAGCGCATACTTATTGGCCGGTCGGCGCGCCAGGGGAATCCCCATAGGGCCGCCAGACATAGATGACGCCTTTCGAGAGGTTCGTCGTCGCGGACTTGCTGTTCAGGTAGTCGACGATCGTATAGGGATTGTTGTCTTTGTTGATGAGCGGTTTTGTGACGACGCCACTCAATCCCCCTGGGATTCCTGGCGGGCTGGAATGCGAATTGGCACCGCCCATTTCAATGAAGGTGAACGGGACATCGGGACGGCCTCCGGTATATAAGAAATAGTGTGCGGCGTAGCTTCCGGTTGCGCCGCCGCCGCTCGTATAGATGATGTCACCAAACTGCAAGCCGCCTTTTTTCGCGGCGAGGCCTAGGATGTCGTCGCTCTGGTGGGCGCTCAAAATTCCGTCCGGCATGGAGACGAAGCTGCTCATGAACGTCGGGCTTGAGTCATAGTAGGCTGTTCCGCCTTTCAGCGGTTTCCCGGTACTGGAATTGAACGTCGGTTCCGTCGGGAGCCGGGTCCAGGTCGCCCCGGCGCAGCTGAAGAGGCTCATGACGAACCCCCCACAATCAGCGCCATAGTATTTGTCAGTCTGTAATACGTTAACGATGTTTTGCTGGTACCACTGCGTTGCTTCTGGGGGGCATTGAGGGTTTTTTTGGGTATTATTGACGGCGTAATGCGATGCATTGTAGATGTCTTCGCAACCGCTTTCCGGTGAAAATGCCGACGTATGCTGCGAGATCGCCAAATTTTGGATGTAATTCGCCGCGGCGCCGCTCCGGATCGCCCCGTTAGGGATTGTCGTGCCACCGGCTTGGACATAAGAACACAAACCCTTGTCGATACAGACTTTTTTCCACCCGAGGACTGCTTTGACGAGTAAATTGACTTTTTGTTGGTAGGTCGTTGCCTGCGCGGCTTCGCCTTTCGGGGTGCAGTAGTTATTCATGTTCGCCGGGCCACCAAGGGAGGCATCAAACGGGATGCCTGAAATGTCCACCGTATCAAGAATTGGGACGGGAGCTTGGTTTGCGGGCGCCCCTGGTGTCACGGGCGGCGGCGACGCAGGTTGGCCCGGGGTTGGTTGGGTTGCTGCGACGGGCGTGAATGTCCCAGCGGGCGATGGTATGCCTGGGATTGCGGCATTCGCAGCATCATCGAAAGTAGGCATTGCCGCAACGGGGTCGCCGGTGCCATTGGTCAGGAGATAAAATTCGTCAGGTGAGACGGTGGCGACCGACAGGGCTGAGGGCGTGATGGTTGCGGGATTCAACGTATTCAAGATCGTATATGCGGCAAACACCAGGAACAGGCCGATGAGCGCGTTGGTGATCGTCTCCTTGCCGCTCGAGATTGACGCTCCTGAAGACCCCAAGATGTATTGGAATCCGCCGTAGGCGATCATCACGGCCGCGGCGACCACACACGCGCCAAGCAGGTAGCGGTACCAGCCCGCGATGTATTCTGCGAGGAAGGGGGTTGCCTGTTGTCCGTTGGCACTCGTGAGTGTGGTGGCGAGCGTCAGCCCCGGGATCTGCACATTGAGGTTCGGGACGAGCGGTGGTGGTTGTGAACCGGTCGGCGTGGTGGGAGTCGGGTTGTAGGTCGCGGCATCGCTCACCACCGTGCAGATGCCTTGCGGCAAGGTGTTGCACTGCCCGTCACCTTGCCCTGAACCGATGGAGGTCGTGTCACACGTCAAGCTTGAGATGTTGGTGTTGTTGGCCGTCGTCTTGATGGTGGCGCAGCCGCCCGAGGCGACTGTCAGGCAGACATTTTGTCCCGGAGTCGCACCGGTACAGCGGCAACAGTCCGCCAAGGCAGACAGCGGCAGCAGGAGGCAAGTGACAAACGAAAATACCGCCAGTGTGCGTTTCAGCCTTTGTCGTTGCCGTTGTGCGGCATGCGTGTCCGTCATTTGCATGCGTTTATTGACCGGCCATCTTTTGGATGGATGTAGATCAGTTGCACCCGAGGTGAGGCGACTTCGTCATGGGAAATAAAATCGTAGCCCCCAAGGCTCGGGTCATTCACCGCGTAGTTCCCATCATCATACACCCCGGTCAAGACCATGAAGTGGCCGCCAAACGTCCAATAATCCGTATGTTTAACGAGTTTGTTTTGGGGTTTGCCGACCGACGTATGCTTCCAAACCATGCATCCCTGGCATAAGAAAATGACGGGATGCCCGGATTTGAGCGCCGTATCAAGGCCTGGCAGGTCTTTGGGTGAGTTCGACTTGCCGGAGCTGCCATAGCTTGCGTCAAGGCTCGTATCGTAAACGTAATTAGGGAAACGGGCGTTGATGATGGCAACCGGGCTGACGCCGCCAGAATTGCAATTGCGCAAGTTGCCTGCGATGGCGATGGCTCCAGCTGATCCCGGGTCGATGTTCTCGCCGTATGATGCCAGCACCATGGCAAGGGATGTCGGGCCGCAAGCGGCGTCACCATAGAGCATGCAACATTGGGCGTTGCCTTGGTTGCCGTAATATTCGCGCTGCGTCTGGTTGCGCCCGAGGGCATCGCTATAGGTATTTGGCACTTCTGCATTGGTACAGGCCGGCATGTTTCCAAGCGGTTTTGATCCCCACGGCGCCGCAGCTTGCGCAAAATAGGTGACCTTGCCAATTGGGTTGCAGCTCCCTTGGGCCGTTGAAGGGCCTCCCGGATTTTCTGGCAGCGGGGCCGTACCGGGCGCGGCATTTGATGGCGGCACTTGGGTCGGTTCGGTGGGCGCGACATCCGTCGTGGGCGGCGGTGCTTTTGTCACTGGAATGGGGCCCAGCGCATTGGCATACGTCGCGCCGGGTTGGCCTGGCACGCCAGCCAGGCCGGCATTCGAATTCTCAAGTGCGAAGGCCACCGGGTTGATATACGTCACGTTTAATGTTTGGTTGAGCAGCGCCGCTTGGTTGACCGTGTTCAAGATCGTATACGCGCCGAGCACCAGAAACAGGCCGACGATGGCGTCTCGGATGATTTCTTTGGAATGCGAGATGTCGTTGCTGGTTGCGCCGATGATATAGCGGAAACCACCATAGACGATCATGACCGCGGCGGCGATGACAGAAGCCCCGACAAGGTAGCGGTACCAGCCCGCGATGTATTGCGCGAGGAACGGTTCGTTGATGCTGCCATTTTGGAGCGTCGCGTAGTCGGCAAACGTCAGCCCGGGGATCGGGATGTTGAGTTGTGGGGCGCGGGCGATGATGTTCGGTGTCGCCCCAGCCGAACTCACGAAGGCATAGGCGTTCGTCGGCCCAACGGCACAGACGCCGGCGCCAGAACCGGTTTCGCCCGGGACTTTTGTTGAACAACCGGATGTCAGCGCTGTGGTCTTGCAGGTATATCCTGCGAGCAAAGGGTTTTTGGCGTCTGTGAGGATGCTTGAGCAGGATCCCGTGCTCGCGGTCAAGCACGTGGCAGTGCTTGCGCCGGGTGGCGTGCAAGAACAGCAGATATCAGCCAAGGCCGGCAACGCCAGTGCGCTAAAGAGCAAGACCGCCATCGCCGTCGAGGCGAGGAGCGTTAAACGACGGGAGATGCCTTGGCGTGCCATGTCATCCGGAGGCGAGGAATTCTTTGAGCTCCGCGTTCAATTCGGCTGCCGAGACCGGGCTGTCATGTGCGGTCGTGCCGACGAACAAGAACGGGGCGGAATTGACGCCGTCATTCCTCGCGGCGTCGACGTCAGCCTGGATGGCTTGTTGCACCGACGAGTCTTGCCGGCAGGCATCCATCTGCGTGACGTCCAGCCCCAAGAGCTGTTCGATGTTCGAATAGGTCACCTCGTTCAGTTCCGCATAGCTGAAGAGCAGGTCATGTGCTTGCCAAAATTTGCCTTGGACTTCTGCGCACCTAGCGAAAATGGCGGCGGCCATGGCATCGGGGTTTTCTGTGGTGATCGGCAGGTCACGCCAGATGAGGCGCACGGCCCCATGGTATTGCGGCAGGGTTTGGAGCAGAATCGTGTTCTGGTCCTTGCAGGCAGGGCATTCAAAGTCACCAAATTCGATGACGGAGGCGAGCGACGTGGCGCTGCCAAACCGGACCGGGTCTGATGGGCGTGGCGCCGGCGGATGCATCTTGGTGATATCAACTTGTTGCGGGATGAGCGAATTCTCGATGTCGAGTGGCGGCACGCCTGCGCTAAACGTATCCTTCGATTGCTCGTAGGAATGGTAGATGATGCCTCCGGCCAGGGTGAAGAAGCACACCAGGACGAGGCCGAGGACGAGCCCTTGCTTGCCGTTCATATTCACTTGAGGTCGTAGCTATACAGCTTGCCCGTCGTCGCGTCCGTGAAGATGAATTTGGACTGGTCCGCATTCACGACGGGATGGTTCACCGGAAAGACCTGGTCGGGCGTATTCACCTTGGTCATGGTCCCAGCTGTGAGGTCGATGCGATACACGTCGTCGGGATAGCCCGTGTAATCTTCCGGGTCGATGCCCGCATCCGCCGGCAAGCCTTGGGGGACGGCGCAATAGATATGCGTGTCATCGCCCCAGGCGCACAGGTTGACCCAGGTATGGATGTTGAGGTCACGGCGGTCCGTGCCAACGGTCGATGGTTCGCCGCCGGTGATCCACAGGTCCGGATCCCCATTGGATGATTGGCTCCAGACGCTGAACAACAGTTCTTTCCCGGTTGGTGACCAGTTCGCCATGAAGCCTTGCCCTGGCGCGATCAACCCGCGGAAGTTCTCATGGTTCTGCCCGACAAACAGGATCTCTTGGGCGCCATCGGGTTGCGGGGTGCCGGTCTCGGAATAGGCGATGATTTGGCCGTCGGGCGTCCCCGCAGGGGTGACCAGCGACCCGTTGTCGCCAAGCGGTTCGACAGCCTTGGCTTCCGTGCCATCTGCCTTTGTAGTGATCAGGAAACGGTTTGAGGGGTCGACGCCCGTACTTTTGGCGGTCACGTATTGGTCATCCGTCGCAAAGTTGAAGTCAGACCAAAAGTTTGGCAGGTCAACTTGCTTTTGCGCCGTGAAGTCGTAAAAGATTTTTGAGTTGTCGGGGAATGTCAGGATGACTTGGTTGCTCTGATTGGCCCACGAGACGCCGCCGACATTGAAGAATTGCTTGTCGCTCAAGGCCGTGGTCGTGCCATCGGCATTGATCACGTAAAAACGTCCGTCTTCCGGGTTGTAGAAGCGCACGCCTAGTTTGTCCGACCCCATCGAGACGTCTTGGGTGATGCCGTCGCGCAAGAGTTGCGTGCGGCTGGCAGCAACCGCGGGTGTGGGGGTCGTCACGACTGTCCCGATCGGCAAGACGCCCGTGGATGTCGACGGGATGTTGGTTGTCGGGGATCCGCCATTTGAGTTTGGGAGTGTGCTGGGGGGAGTTGTCACCGTATTCGTCACGCCGATCCCCGGAAGCTGAACTTTCCCAAAAAATACCAAGTAGAGGATGTAGCCCATCCCGATCGAAAACAGGATGAAAAAAATGGCGAACAGGATCTTTTTGGTACGGTCCGGCATATGGGCGGAGTATAGCCCTCCGTACGCCATTTTCCAAGCGTCCCATCATTTTCCAAACAGCTTGGCAATGACAATGATCATGATAATCAAGAAGGTGAATGGGGCGCACGCTGGGTTGGTACACGGTGCGCTGCAGCACATGAGCCCATCGACGGCGATGATGGCTACATCCTCGGCCAATGACTGGTCAAAAAATGGCGCGCCACGCAGTGCATTGTCCGCGTCTTCACTGACCCCGGCGAACATCGGGCGGAAGATATATTTCATCACCAATTGGATGTTCATTTGGATGAACATGATCAGGAGCGGGATGAGGACTTCTGATGTCGCGAGCTCTGCTCCTTCCAACGTAAAACGCGTCCCTTGCTGAACGCCTTGCTTAACTAGCCGTTCCGCTTGTTGTTCGACTTGTTTCTGGGTGCGTTTCTTGATTTCGTCCTTGGCGCGGTTTTGGACGTTTTGGCGCAGGCTCTGTTGCTGTTGCTGCTGGATCTGCTGGGCCATCTCCTCTTCGGACGGCTCTTCCTCTTCTTCTTCGGATTCGGTGTCTTGTCCCGCGATGTCTTGAGGCCTCTGCCGTGCTCCTTGTCCGCCGCCAGTTGCTCCAGGCGCCCCACCCGCCTCGCCCAAAAATTGCGCTTGCGTGCGTTGCATCTGTTCCGTCTGTTGGCGCATGCGGTCCAATTCCAAACCCGACGATCCCATCAACCCGCCGCCGGCGATCGGTTCTCCTACCTCTTCGGTTTGTCCGGAAGTATAGCTTTGGGCTGCGGCACCAGGCGTCAAGACGGATTCCCGTGAATCCGCCGCGCTCCCGATGCTTTGGTCAGACAAGCGGGAATCGTCATCAGTACTTGCACGGCGCCGGTCTTGCTGCTGGCCAGAATTCAAGGAAAGCGCCGACGAGAGGTTCGTGCGTCCGCTGTTGCGTTGTGAATTTCCTGCTCCTCCATCCGCCATACCGCGTACGTTATACGAGCCTCAATCCGCCTGATGTCACCTTGAGTTGCAATTTCTTTTTCTGTGGCCGTTCCGCAAGCAAACGGCTGATGAGCGCCGTGACTTCTTTTTCAATCAGCCGACGTGCCGCACGGGCGCCTTCTTCGGGCGGCAGCGGTTGTGAGAGCAGCCATTCGAGCACCTCGTCGCTCGTGCCGCAGGCCACGCGCTGGGCGTCTTCGACGCGCGTCAGGACTTCTTGCAATTCACGGCGCAGGATTTCTTTCAATGGCTCCCTGTCCAATGGTTGGAAGACGACCACGCGGTCCAAGCGGTTCAAGAATTCCGGGCGGAAGCGTTGCGCCAATTCTGATTTGACCGACGTGTCATACGCTTCCGCGTCATTGCCGAAACCGAGGGACTTCTTGCCCAGCCGGTCGCTGCCCACGTTGGAGGTCAAGATGACATAGGCATGGCGGAATGACACTGGCCGTCCCGTCCCGTCAGAAATCGTCCCGTCTTCCAAAATCTGCAAGAGCAAGTTCTGCACATCGCCGTGGGCTTTTTCGAATTCATCAAACAACACCACCGCATGCGGCCGTTTGCGAAGCGCGTCCGTCAACTTTGTTGCATCACGGTAGCCGACGTAGCCAGCAGGGGAGCCGACGAGTTTTGAGACCGTATGCCCTTCGGAAAATTCCGACATGTCGAGCTTGATCAAATTGTCTTCGCGCCCAAAAATTTCGCGTGCCACGATGCGCGCGGTTTCCGTCTTGCCGGTGCCGGAGGGGCCGACCAGCAGGATCGCGGCCTTTGGCCGGCGCGGGTCGCCGAGGCCGAGGCGTGAACGTGACACGACGTCCGCCACAGCTGTCATCGCGACTTGTTGGCCGAGGATGGATTTCGACAATGTCTGCGCCATGTGCGACAGCCGTTCGCGTTCCGTCGCCAACACGGCCGAGCGTGAGACGTTCGCGATGCGCGACACCACGTCCGCCACGTCATCCGTCGTGACCAGCGGCACGTCTTTGGCGCGGGCTTTTTCGTAAGCGTTTTTCAGCGACACGTGTTCGTTGCGCAAGCGCTCCGCTTCTTGTGCCGCGACCTCGGCGTCCTGCAGGCGTTGTTCGGCGACCGCCAAGGTCTTGGTGTCGTCGGCGGCTTGGATCGCCAACTCCAGAGAGGTCAAACGCTCCATCCGTTCACGTGAACGTCGGCGTGCGTTGACGCAGGCGGCAGCTTCGTCCATCAAATCCACGGCCTTGTCAGGAAAAAAACGGTCGGTCAAATAGCGTTCCGCGAGCGTCACGCACGCTTCAAGTACGCCTGGCGCATAGGTCACACGATGGTGTTTTTCGTAATACTCGCTCAAACCTTTCAAGATGTTGAGCGTGGCCGCCGCAGTCGGTTCGTCGACCGTGACCGGTTGGAAGCGCCGTTCGAGCGCGGCGTCCGGTTCGATGTGCTTCTTGTATTCCGCCCAGGTCGTCGCACCGACGCAGCGGATCTCGCCGCGCGCCAACGCCGGCTTGAGGATGTTTGCCGCATCCAGCGATCCCGTCGTCGAACCCGCGCCCACGATGTTGTGGATCTCGTCGATGAACAAGATGACGCTGGGGTCGTTCTTCACTTCATCCAAAATTTGTTTGAGGCGCGCTTCAAATTCGCCGCGGTACATGGTGCCCGCGACGGTCAACGCCAAATCGAGCGTCAACAATTTTTTGCCATGCAACACGTCGGGCACGTCGCCGGCCGCGAGCTTCTTGGCCAAGCCTTCGACGATCGCCGTCTTGCCTACGCCTGGTTCGCCCAGGAGAATCGGGTTGTTCTTGTTGCGTCGGCACAAGATCTCGATCATGCGTTCGAGTTCGCGGTCGCGCCCGACGACCGGGTCAAGCCCGTCCGCGATTTCCGGTTTGGTCAGTTCGCGCGTGAATGCGTCGAGCGCGGACATGCGTGGGGCGCGTGCCGCTTGCGCGCGGGGTCCGTCCGCCGTCGTCCGTGCGTCCGGTTCGTCCGCATCATCTTGTGACGACAGTTCGGGGAAACGCGAAGTGGACTTCAAGACTTGCAAGATCTGGTCACGCAACGTCGGCACATGGACGCCAGAGTTTTCGAGGAATGACGTGATGTCCAGGTAATTGCCTTCGACGATGGCGGCAAGCAAATGTTCTGTCCCGACATACTTGTGCTCGTGCAAATGCGCCGTCAGTACGCATTTTTCGATGATACGTTTGACGGCAGGTGACAAGTCCGGCGTCGCGATTTTTGAGTTCACGTCCGCCGTGCCGCGAAATGCCATCTCGGCTTTTGGGATGTTGATGCCGCTCTTGAGCAAGAGTTCGCCGCCGATGGCGCCTTTTTCGTGCAACAAGCCGACAATCAAGTCACCGGGTTCGACCAGCTCGCGGCCGCTGATCACGCAAAAACTCAAGGCCTTTTGCAAGGCTTCCTTGAGGTGTGTCGTAAAGCGGTCGAGGAGGTCTGGCGTGAGCATGGTCTTATCTTATCTGTTATCTTCCATCGCGACTAGGCGCTTGATGCGGTCTTCAATCGGTGGGTGCGTGGAGAACAAGCCGGAAATGCGCGAACGGAAATCGCGGCTTGTAGGTTCTGAAATCCACAGGTGGTTGGTGGCGCCAGACACATGTTTCATCGGGACGTTTGCGGTCTCGATTTTTTTCAGCGCGCTCGCCAAACCTTCCGGATAACGCGTCAGCAACGCACCAGAGGCATCGGCCAAATATTCACGCTTGCGCGAGATGGCGAGCTTGATGAGCTGGCCGATGAAGGGCGAGAGAATGAGGAAGGCTAAGCCGACAAGCAAGAAGACGATCCCGAGGCCGCCATCGTTGCGCCGTCCGCGTCCACGTCCGCCGATCAGGCCAAAGCGCAAGAAGCTGTCGCCGATGATCGTCAGCGTCCCGACCAGCACGATCACGATCATCATGACGCGCGAGTCGAGGTTTTTGATGTGGCTCATCTCATGCGAGATCACGCCTTCGAGTTCCGTTCGGTCCATGATCTGCAAGAGTCCTGTCGTGACGGCGATGGAGGCGTGTTTGGGATCACGTCCCGTGGCAAAGGCATTCGGCGATGGGTCGTTGACGATGTAGACGCGCGGCATCGGCAATCCGGCGGTGATCGCCAAGTTTTCGACCACGTTCCACAGCATGGGAAATTGGCTCTTGTCTGTGAGTTCTTTTGCGCCGTTCGTCGCCAGCGCAATTTTGTCGCCGGCAAACCACGAAATGAGTGTCATGCCGAGCGAAATCGCCAGCGCAATCTCAAGCCCAAGCGGGCCGGAATCCGTCACGACGTAGCCATAAACCCAGCCTGCGGCCGCAATCAACCCGATGAATATCGCGATCAGGATCCAAGTCTTATGGCGGTTGGAATCAATTTGGGCGTACATAGCGTTTTAACAAATGTAGGGGCGATCCTTGCGATCATCCCTCCGGCAAGCGATCAGCCGGCCGGAGGGCGAATGCAAGATTCGCCCCTACGAAAATCTCTCTTAAAACTTGACTTGCGGGGTGGCCTTTTCTGCCTCGTCGATCTGGAAGAAGTCGCGCTTCGTGAAGTGCAACATCCCGCCGATCAGGTTGGTCGGGAACACTTGGAGCTTGGTGTTGAAGTCGCGGACGTTGCCGTTGTAGAAGCGGCGCGCGGCCTGGATCTTGTCTTCGGTGTCGGTCAGCTGCGCCTGGAGGTCAAGGAAGTTCTGGTTGGCCTTGAGGTCCGGATAGGCTTCGGACAATGCGAAGATGCTCTTGAGGGTTGAGCTCAACTGGTTTTCAGCAACCGACTTGTCGGCCACGCTCGTCGCGCTCATGGCGGAGTTGCGCGCTTCGATGACTTTTTGGAGCGTCCCGGACTCGTGCGCGGCATAGCCTTTGACCGTTTCAACGAGGTTCGGGATGAGGTCGTAACGGCGCTTGAGCTGGACGTCGATGTCAGACCAGGCTTCATCCGTGCGGTTTTTAAGGGTGACGAGGCCGTTGTAGGTGAAGATGGCCCACAGCACGATGACGGCGACGACGAGAAGGATCCAAATCATACGTTCTTGGTTGGGTGATTAGGGAGTGTTATGCTCCGTAGGTTACTCCAGAATCCCTATTTCGTCCAGCATATGTCCACCGATTCCCAGCTTTCCGCCGTGTTTAAAGCCTATGATATCCGCGGCCTGTCACCCGAACAGATCGACGCCGCCTTTGCCCGACGCCTTGGCAAGGCAATTGTTGTCCAATTTAAGCCAAAAAAAGTGCTGGTCGGTCGTGATATGCGCCTGACGTCCTCCGTTCTCGAGAGCGCCCTCATCGATGGCCTGACATCTTCTGGGGTTGATGTGGTCCGTATCGGCCTTTGTTCAACTCCGATGTTCAATATCCTCATCGGTTTGGCGGACAATGGATTCGATCTTGGTGTGATGGTCACGGCCTCGCACAACCCCGGAAAGTACAACGGTTTCAAGATCGACCGCGGAAACTGCGAACCGGTCGGCGAGGGGAGTGGGATGGAAGAATTGCGCGATACGTTTCTCGCCAGCAAAGAAGTCGTTTCATCGCACATCGGCACGGTCGTCGACGACCCGACGGCGCTTGACCGCTATCTCGACCACGTCCTCAAACTCGCGGCACTTCCCGACGACATGCCACATTTCAAAGTCGCGATTGATGCAGGGAACGGCATGGCCGGCGCCGTCCTTCCGCGGTTGTTATCACGCTTGCCGTGGCTTGAAACTGTCCCATTGTTTTTTGAACCAGATGGCACGTTCCCAAACCACGAAGCCAATCCATTAAAACGCGAGACGCTCACGCATCTCATCCAAGTCGTGAAGGACGACAAATGCGATCTCGGTGTGGCGTTTGATGGCGACGCGGACCGTGTCGGTTTTGTAGATGAATTAGGCGTGCCGTTACCCGGCGATTTGTCGACCGCATTCCTTGCGCAAGAATTATTGCCTGCGTCACCTGGCGGGCTTGTGCTCTACGACGTGCGTTCGTCGTTGACAGTTCCTGAAGCTGTCGCCGAAGCCGGCGGACGTGCCGAGATGTGCAAAGTCGGGCACGCCAACATCAAAAAATTGATGCACCAAGATGGCGCGATCTTCGGCGGGGAAGTCTCGATGCATTATTATTTCCACGACCTCTGGAATTGCGAATCCGGCGACTTGGCGATGCTCCTCATCTTGCGGAATTTAGCCAAGAAATCGCAGCCATTCTCCGCATTGTGGCAGCCATTGCAGCGTTATTTCCACTCCGAAGAAATCAACTTTGAAGTCAAAGACAAACCATCGGTCATCGAACGGCTCAAGGCGACGTACGCACCAAAAGCCTCGCTGGTTTCGGAGCTCGATGGCATCCGTTTGGAGTTCCGCAATCCGGCAGATCCGAAAGGTGATTGGTGGTTCAATGTCCGTGCGTCGAACACCGAGCCGTTGCTGCGTTTGAACGTCGAAGCCGCGACACCAGAATCGCTCGCTGCGCACCTGGAAGAATTGTCTGCGGCGATCAAAGCATGATCGGCCTTTTTGATTCCGGCATCGGTGGGCTGACCGTTGTCCGCGAATTGCTTGGCCGTGCGCCGGATGCGTCGTTCGTGTATCTCGGCGATACGGCACGGACGCCATACGGGAATAAAAGTTCCGAAACCGTCGTGCGCTATGCACTTGAAGATGCTGCGTTTCTAATGTCGCAAGGCGCCACCTCGATCGTCATCGCATGCAACTCGGCGAGTGCTGTCGCGACGGATGCGCTTCGTCGGGAATATCCAAACATCCTGATTTTTGAAGTCATCAAACCAGCGGTTGAAGCTGCCTGCCGGCAAGGAACAAAGCGTGTCGGCGTCATTGGCACGCGCGCCACAATCGCGTCAGGCTCGTATGAGAAACTATTGCGTGAGCGAAACGTCGAGGTCATCGCCAAAGCCTGCCCGCTTTTCGTCCCACTCGTCGAAGAAGGCTGGTTGGATGAAGTCGAGACAAAGCGCATCGCCAAACACTATTTGTCTTCGATCCGACAAGCCGATGTTGATGCGTTGATTCTCGGCTGTACTCATTATCCGTTGCTGACGCCGATCATCCAGCGCTTCATGGGAAAGCAAGTTCGCTTGGTCGATTCTGGAGCTACGGTCGTGGATGAGCTGCTCAAAAACATCCAACTCGAACAATCGGCAAATCAGCGTTACTTCTTGACCGACTTGTCCCAGCGGTCAGAAGAGATCGCCAAGCAATGGCTTGGGCGTCCGATCCGCTTTGAGAAAGCCAGCTTTTAAGCTAGTCTGCTGCCATGGCAATCATCTTTTTCCTCCTCGCGCTTTCGGCGCTCGTCATCATCCACGAGCTAGGCCACTATTTCGCAGCGCGCATTTTCGGTATCGGCGCAGAGGAGTTTGGCTTTGGCTTTCCGCCGCGCATCATCGGGATCGTGAAAGACGGGGGTAAATGGAAGATCGTCGGTGGAAAGGACCAAAAGGAATACAAGAAAACGATCTGGTCGCTCAACTGGTTGCCGCTTGGCGGCTTTGTGCGCATCAAAGGCGAGCAAGAAGGGCATGAGCATGACGCAGATTCGATTTTGATGAAGCCGATTTGGCAACGCGTGATCGTGATCGGCGCGGGTGTATTCATGAACTGGTTGCTCGCGGCGACGTTGTTCACCGCGCTGTTCGCCATCGGCACGACGGCGTATCTCGATGCATTGCCTGCGGGTGCGCTGGTCCAGAATGCCGCGATTTCGGTGACCGAAGTTTTGCCAGGATCGCCGGCAGATACGTCGGGAATCCAAGCGGGCGACAAGATCGTGAGCCTTGATGGAACCACTTCGAAAGACGCGAACTCCTTGAGCTCCAGCATCGGCCAATCTGGCACGAGGGTAGTTTTGTTAGTCGTGAACCGTAACGGCCAGCAGAAAACATTTTCGGTCACGCCGACGTACCTGAAAGAAGTTGGGCATACGGGCATCGGAATCGGGTTGGCCGACGTCGGTACGGTGTCGTTGCCATTTTTCTCGGCGGTTAAGAACGGCGTGCTGATGACGTGGGAACTGACGAAAGACATCGTCCTCGCACTTGGTGGGATGCTGGGTGATTTGTTCATCCATCACCAAGTCCCGCAAGACGTCTCCGGCCCCGTCGGTATTGCCGTGATCGCATCTGACGTCGCCAAGCAGGGGATCGCGCCATTCATCCAATTCGCCGCCATCCTCTCGATCAACCTTGCCGTCATCAACCTGCTTCCCATTCCTGCACTCGACGGCGGTCGAATCCTTTTCTTGATCATTGAAAAAATCCGTCGCAAGCCAATGAAGCGCAATGTCGAAATCGGGATCTACAATGTTGCGTTCTTCGTGCTGATCGCGCTCGTGCTGCTCGTCACCGTTCACGACTTGGGACGATACGGCGGGGAAATCGTGGGAGGCGCGAAGAGTTTGGTGGGGATGTAAATGACAAATGCCGCTCATTCCTGCTAAAGTTTTGACCTGATATGCAAGACCAACTTGATGCCCTCCGACTTGCCGCCGAACAGGCTGTTGCCGTCGTGGTGACAGATGCTGACCTGGAAGCCGCCGAAATCCGGTTTTTGGGTCGCAAAGGCGAGCTGACCTCGATCCTCAAACGACTCGGCGAGCTTGGGCCGGAAGAACGGAAACGGATGGGTGCACAGGCTAACGACGTGAAGCGCCAGATCGAGCTGGTGTTCGCGTCGAAACGTCGCCAACTCGACGAAGAAAAACTCGGCAAACTCGCCGAACTCGAACGCGAAGATGTCACCGAGCCGGGTATCCGTCCGCCCGAAGGACATTTGCATCTCGTGACACAAGCGATCAACGAGATCACGTCGATCTTCGAGAAGATCGGTTTTACGCGCACGCGCTATCCCGAAGTTGATTGGGATTGGTATGCCTTTGAAGCGCTCAACATGCCGCCCGACCATCCGGCGCGTGATGAATGGGAAACGTTTTTCATGGATGCGCCGTCATCAAAGAAGGGGAAAATGGTGCTGACGCCGCATGCTACCAACGGTACGGCGCGCATCATCGCCGAAGGCCAATTGCCGATCCGTTCGGTCAACATCGCCAAGACCTACCGTCGCCAGATCGACATCACACATTTGCCGATGTTCCATCAGTTTGATGGCGTGTATGTCGATAAGGGCGTGTCGGTCGCTAATTTGCGCGGCGTGCTCGAATATTTCGTCAAACAATTTTTTGGGCCCGAGCGTGAAGTCCGTTTGCGTCCATTCCATTTCCGTTTCACGGAGCCGTCGTTCGAGATTGATATTTCGTGCGGCGTCTGTGGCGGTACTGGCGTCGGACCTGACCGCCAAAAGTGCCGCACCTGCAAACGCGGCTGGGTCGAACTCGGTGGCGCAGGCATGTTGCATCCCAACGTTTTGAAAGCGGGAAACGTCGATCCGAAAAAATATTCCGGACTCGCGTTTGGCTGGGGCGTTGAACGCACATACATGATGAAACAGGGGATCCAGTTGGATGATATCCGGACGTTGTATAAAAATGATTTGAGGTTCTTGCAGCAGTTCTAATGAAAACCATTTTCATCACCGGTACGACGCGTGGCATTGGCCGCGAGACGGCGCTGTTGTTTGCCCGCAATGGTTGGCGCGTCTTTGGTTGTGGGCGTGATGAGCAGAAGATCGCCGAAGTAAACGAGATCGCCAAGAAAGAAAACCTTGCGCTTGAAGTGTTCCGCATGGACGTGACGAAGCAAGAGGAGATCGAGAAAGGCGTGGCGCGGATCATGGATGCGACGGATGGCGTTGGGCCGGATGTGCTCGTGAATAACGCCGGCTACCAAGAACTCGGGCCAGTCGAAGACCTCACTCTCGAAACGTGGTACAGCCAATTTGATACGAACTTCATTGCGTATCTTTCGATGATTAAAGCGTTTGTCCCGAAGATGCGCGAACGGAAATCAGGAAGGATCATTAACCTCGCATCTGTCGCCGGTCGCGTGTCATTTCCGATCTACGGCGCGTACAACGCGAGTAAGCATGCCGTTGAAGGCATGAGCGATGCGTTGCGCATGGAATTGAAACAATTCGGGATTAAAGTCGTGATCATCGAGCCGGGACCGATCATTTCGAACATCAATGTGACGGGATACGCGAACCTTACGAAGAACCGTCCGGCACAAACGGCGTATGGGAAGTTGTATGATGAGGGTCCTGAAAAACTCGCGCGGCTAGAAAAGAATTCGTATCCGACAGAAATGGCTGCGAAGAAAATTTATCGCGCTGCGACGGCGAGCCGTCCTCGCCAGCGCTACGCCGTGACATTTGTTGCAAGCGCAGCGATTTTTGCCAAAAAGTTCCTTCCTGGCTGGATGATGGACGCCATCTTGAGCCGAAGCATTTGATCGGATAAGCTACGAATGATGTCTCCTCTTTCACTCTTCAATACGACGACGCTGGTTGGGCTCATCGTTTTTGTTGTTTTGGCGGTGATCATGGGGGTCGTCTTTTTTCGTTCTGTCGTCTCTCCGGAGTTGAAAGAGAAAATCATGTCGGGTCAGGTTGCGTATGGCCAAGGGACATCGCAGTCGGACTCCATAGCTACGCCTCCGGCGGTTCCAACGGACCCGCCTCTCGCGGCGTTTACTCGGAACTTGGTCCCGGGACTCATCTTCACGGCGATTCTTATATATACCAATCGCCTGTGGGTGACGTTTCCGCACATGTCAGTTTCAGGTAAACGCCTGACCATTCTTGCCCTTGGGCTGATGGTCCTTAGTACAGCGCTCGGTCCGATGCTTTCTGCTTTTGTTCGACAGAACCCCTCATCGAAGCTACTTCGGATGTCGAATTTGCTGATCCCGTTATTCTTGTTCCTGATCTTCATTGGCGCGTTCATTTGCTTGGTAGTTGCGACTGGCACGGTCTCCTGACAAAATCATTCAATTACATTACGCTTTGGAAGCTATGAACTCCCTCGTTTCCTACGACTGGCTGAAAGAATACGTTGATTTGAAGGGGATTACGCCCGACGAGTTTGCGAAGCGGATTTCGTTGTCCGGCCCCGGCGTCGAGAAAATCATCCCGCAGGGCAAGGACCTCGAGAAGGTCGTGGTCGGGCAAGTCCTTGAAGTGAAGAAGCACCCGAACGCGGACAAGTTGCGCCTCGCTGTCGTTGATGTCGGGTCGAAGGTTTCCATCGTCTGCGGCGGATCGAATTTGGAGAAAGACCAATGGGTCGCGGTCGCGCTCGTCGGGGCAAAAGTGAAATGGCATGGTGAAGGGGAGTTGATTGAATTGAAGCCCATCGAGATTCGAGGAGTTGCGAGTGAAGGGATGATCTGCGCTGCGAATGAGATCGGGTTGTTCGATGCGTTCCCGCACGCAGAACGCGAAATTCTCGACCTTGGCGTTGCGTTGCCGGAAATGAAATTAAAGCCAGGCACGCCGCTGGCCGATGCGTTAGGTTTGTCGTCCGACGTCGTGATGGATATTGAAGTCACCTCGAACCGCGTGGACGCGATGGGGATGGTCGGCATGGCGCGCGAAGCGGCCGCGATCCTTCGTCGTAAGTTCTCGTGGACTTCGCCAAAGATGCCAAAAGCGAAAGGCGTCGCGCCGAAGGTCAAAATTTCCGCCAAGTTCCAATGTCCGCGCTACATGGCGGTGAAAATGGAAGGAGTGACCGTCGGTCCCTCGCCATGGTGGATGAAACGGCGTTTGCTCTCCGCCGGTTTGCGCCCGATTAATAACCTGGTCGATATCTCGAACTACGTGATGCTCGAACTCGCGCAGCCGACGCACATGTTTGATGCGTCGATGGTGAATGGCGGCATTGATGTCCGTCTTGCCCAGCGCGGCGAGAAAATCAAAGCGCTCGACGGCAAAACATATGATCTCGACGATTCCATCCTCATCATTGCCGACAGCGGACAACCGATCGCGATTGCCGGCGTGATGGGCGGCGAATTGTCAGGCGTTGCGTCAAACACGACGTCGATCATCATTGAAGCTGCGATATTTGATCCCGTGGTGATCCGCTGTGGCGCGCGTAAGTTGAACGTGCAATCAGATGCGCAGTTGCGGTTTGAAAAAGGGTTGTCGACGGCTGCGCCGCCGGAAGCGCTCGCGGAAATCGTAAAACTTGTCCAAGAACTGGCGGGCGGGAAAGTCGCTGGCGGCGTCGCGGATGTCGGCAAGACGACGTATAAGCCGCTGTCTTTTTCCGTCACGACTGACGAAGTCACAAGCTTGATCGGCGTCGCCGTCCCGAAAACCGAGATGCTCGACATCTTGCGCCGCTTGGGATTCCAACTGTCGTCGGCCGGAAAAAAGATCACCGCCAAAGTTCCGTGGTGGCGTGACCACGACATTGAAGATGGACGCGACTTGGTGGAAGAAATCGCCCGTGTCCAAGGCTATGCCAACATCCCACCCGTCGTTCCCGTCGGAATGGCGACGCGTCCGAAAGACAAAGAGCTGTCATGGGAAAAACACGTGCGTTGCATCTCGAAAGGCGCAGGCCTGACCGAAGTGTATACGTACTCCTTCGTTTCGAAAGACCTGCTCGCCAAGGCGGAATACGATGCGAGCGCGATGTTGCACGTCCAAAATCCGCTGTCATCTGATTTCGAAGTCATGCGCACGACGCTCTTGCCGTCGCTGTTGCAAGTCGCGTCGGAAAACCGCGAACGCTTTGCGGAGCAACGCCTGTTTGAAGTCTCCAACGTCTATTACCCGAAAGCTGTTGGTTGGAAAGATTTGCCGGACGAACAGCTCGAAATCGGCGCGCTCTTCATGGGCATGCCGCATCCGTGGCGTGTCGCAAAAGGCTACGTCGAGCATGTCTTGAACCAAATGGGGATCAAGGAAATTTCGTGGCGACGATTGTCCGACGATTCGTTCTGGCATCCCGGCCGGAGCGTGCAAGCGTTCTACAAAGAAGACCTCGTCGCGACGCTCGGTGAAGTCTCGCCGCGCATCGCCAAGAATTTCAAGCTTGATGGCCCGGTCGCGCTCGTCGACATCCCGCTCGAAATGATCTTGCAATTCGCGACGAATTCCCGCGTCTACACACCGCCGTCACCGTTCCCCGAAGCCAAGCGTGACCTCGCCGTCGTGGTTGACGCACGGAGTGAATACGATGACCTCGCTCGCGCGATCCGCCATGTCGATCCACTTGTCACGGATGTGGAATGGTTTGACACCTACATCGGAAAAAACCTGCCCGAAGGAAAAAAGTCCGTGGCGATGCATATTACGTTCTCATCGAACGAGCGCACGCTGGAAAGCGCCGAAGTCGATGGGCTGATGGAAAAAGCGACATTGGCGTTGAAAGAAAAGTTCAAGGCAGAAGTCCGCGGCTGATATGGCGCCACAGGCGAAGCTGCGCCTGAAGACGTTTTGGTACGGTGCGATTTTCGGCCCGCTATTTTTCCTCGTGCTTGCCGCGATTGATCGTTTGCTGTTGCTTGTCCCGACAAACATCGCGGACGCGCTCAATACGTGGATCATCGCGCTCTATCCGCCGACAAGCATCCTTGATTTGGTGATTTATGTCTCAACAAGCGCATGGCTAGCATGGGCCTGGTCGCTGCTTGTGTTCGCAGTTTATTACGGCTTGTTGTTCGTTGTCGTTGCGGAAGCGTACCGGTTGTTTATCGGAAAACGACGCATCCATGGGTGATAGGACTTGAGGTGTGATATACTTTATTCCTATGACCCTTAACTCGACGCTCGACATCCTGTATCTCGTCTTGGCAGTCGTTATTTTATGGGTAGGCGTGCTCACGTGTTGGGCGCTCTACGAAGTCGCCAAGATGTTGCACCAGGCCAACTTGTTGGTCACCGAGGCGCGCGAAAAGATCGGCCGTATCGAACAAGGCGTAACGCGCATCAAGGAAAAAGTGGAATCCTCGCTCGGCTTCTTGAGCATCCTGGGCGGCGGCGGGAAATCGTTGATGTCCTTTCTGCACGCCAAAGAGGAAAAACAGGAACGGCGGAGGTCGTCGAAGAAGAGGAAAAACGAGGACGAAGACGAGGAATAATTGAGGGCTGGCGGATCGCCGGCCCTTTGGTTAAGATGAAGAAAATTTATTAGAGTTTTCCCCAGGGCTTGTCCCGTCAGGGGAATGATCTATGTCTGACACTCCCGCCCCCATCGAGAAATCTCCCTTCGTGCACCTGCATGCGCATTCGATGTATTCGTTGCTGGATGCGGTGGGTGACCCGACGGACATTGTCGAACGCGCAAAAGAACTTGGCTACGATGCTCTCGCGTTGACCGACCACGCGGGTTTGTACGGCGCGATCGAGTTTTATGAGGCCGCTACCAAAGCCGGCATCAAGCCGATCATCGGGGTCGAGGCGAATGTGGCGCCGAATAAGTTGACCGACAAGCGGCCGCGCATCGATGAGTATGTTTCTCATGTCACGTTGCTCGCCGAGACGAATGAGGGCTACCAAAACTTGTTGAAGCTTGTCTCTGTCTCGTTCCTCGACGGTTTTTATTACAAGGCGCGCGTCGACAAGGACGCGATGCGGCAATATGGCAAAGGGTTGATCGCACTGTCCGGTTGTTTAAAAGGGGAGATCCCCAAAGCGTGCCAAGCGCACGACATGGACAAGGCGGAGCAACTGCTCGCCGAGTACCAGGATATTTTCGGCAAGGAGAATTTTTTTCTTGAGCTCGTCCACCATCCCGAATCGGGCACGCAGAACGACGTCAACTCGCGGCTCATCGACCTCGCGAAAAAAACCGGCGCGCCGCTTGTCGGCACGAAGGACATCCATTACATCTTGCCTGACGACGCCGATGCACAAGACGCGTTGCAGTGCATCCATGACGGCAAGATGCTGACCGACAACAATCGCTATTCGATCGCGACCATCGACCACTCGATGACCAGCCCGCAAGAGATGGTCGAGGCGTTCGCCGACGTGCCCGAGGCGATTTCAAATTCGCGCCTCATTGCCGACCGTTGCACCGTCGTACTTGAACTGGGGAAGAATAAGCTGCCGGTTTTCCCCGTGCCGGCCGGCAAGACGGCGGAAAATTATTTGCGGGAGCTGTGCGAAACCGGCTTCCGTGAGCGCTATCCCGATGGCGCAACCGCCGAAGCGCGTGAGCGACTGGAATTCGAACTTGGGACGATCGAACGCATGGGCTTTGCGGCGTATTTCTTGATCGTGTACGACTACGTCAAATGGGCCAAAGACCATGGCGTGATCGTCGGCCCGGGTCGTGGTTCCGCCGCCGGTTCGATCGTCGCCTTTGCGCTCAAGATCACCAACCTTGACCCGCTGCAATACGGCCTGCTCTTCGAGCGCTTCCTGAACCCCGACCGCATTTCGATGCCGGATATCGATACGGACTTTGACGACGTGAAACGCAAGGACGTCATCCAATACGTGTCAGACTTGTACGGCCATGACCGCGTGGCCGGCATCATCACGTTCGGGACGATGGCGGCGCGTGCCGCGGTCCGCGACGTGGGCCGCGTGTTGGGTTGGACGTTCCAAGAAGTGGATCGCGTCGCCAAAGCCATCCCGCCGCCGGTGCAAGGCAAGCACATCCCGCTTGAGATCTCGATCAAAGAAAACGCTGAACTAAAGTCGATCTACGAGAACGACCCGCGCGCCAAGCAGTTGATGGACCTCGCGATCAAGCTGGAAGGCACGACCCGCCACGCATCGCAGCATGCGTGCGGCATCGTGATCGCTCCGCATCCTCTTGCCGACTACGCGCCGCTGCAGAAAGCCCAAGGCGGCGATGTCGAACAGGTCATCCAATATTCGCTCCATTCGACGGAAGTGTCGGGGTTGTTGAAGATGGACTTCCTCGGCCTCTCCAACCTGACCGTCATCCGCGAGTCGATCGAGATCATTGAAGCCGTGCATGGCGAAAAAGTAGTGATCGATGAGATCCCATTAGGCGACAACGCGACGTATGCGCTTCTTGGCCGCGGCGAAACCACGGGCGTCTTCCAGTTTGAATCCGACGGGATGAAGAAGTACATCCGTGAATTGAAACCGTCGGTCTTCGAGGACCTGATCGCCATGGGCGCACTATACCGGCCGGGGCCATTGGGCGCCGGGCTCGTCGACAGTTTTATCTTGCGCAAACACGGAAAAGAGAGAGTCACGTATTTGCATCCGCTCACCGAAAACGCACTAAAGAGCACCTACGGCATCCCGGTCTACCAAGAGCAGGTCATGCAAGTGTCAAAAGACATGGCAGGCTTCACGTCCGGCCAGGCGGATACATTGCGCAAAGCCATGGGCAAGAAGAATGCCAAATTAATGGCAGAGATGCGTGAGAAATTCGTGTCGGGTTCCATCAAGAACGGCGTCGACAAAGAGACGGCCGAAGACATCTTCTTGCAGTTCGAGGAATTCGCCGCGTATGGTTTCAACAAGTCGCACTCGGCGTGTTATGGCATGATCTCGTACCAGACGGCGTATTTGAAAGCGCATTGGCCGGCGTGCTTTATGGCAGCACTCTTGAACTCCGATTGCACCAACTTGGACCGCATCACGATCGAAGTCGAAGAATGCCAGCGCATGGGCATGGTGGTATTGCCGCCCGACGTGAACGAATCGTTCGGGAGGTTTTCCGTCGTCCGCGACAGCGTCACGACAAAAGCCAACGAGATGAAACCGACCATCCGTTTCGGGTTGCTCGCGATCAAAGGGCTGGGTGAAGACGTCGTCGAAGGGATCATCGCGGAGCGCAAAGCGAACGGGCCGTTCCAAAGCCTCACGGATTATTTGTGTCGCATCCCGGTAAAAGCCATCAACCGCAAGTCACTCGAATGTTTGATCCGTTCCGGCGC
>JBAQQZ010000033.1:0-15188 GCA_049295615.1 Patescibacteria group bacterium | reverse complement strand
AACTAACTGTCCGTAGATGCCCACATAACCATTTATGACGAACCTGCGATCGTTTGGAGAGTCTCCCTAACCCACAATCCAACATTAAGGGCAGGCTCTTTTTCCCTCCTTTTTTGGAATGCATCCCATGATCTGATGAACCAAGGAAGTCGGTTCATGCCCCAAGAAATCTTTTCTTTGATGGAACTTTCCGTCACGTACTGCTCAATCGCATGGATCAGATATTCCTCGATCAACCATTCCCATTTGGGATAGTATGTACGGAATTTTTTGGTCGACCATTTTTCCATCTGGGACGCGGTTTCTCGAATCAAGCGGCGAATCTTGGCAGAACGGAACACGGGCAAGAGCAACGAATGGCATACCTCGTGGACCATGAGCCAGGTTTGGTCTTTCTTTGGATTCGGTGTGAATATGGCGAAGGCCGTTTTTCCGATGAGGGGGCCATATCCTTCGCCGGGTATGCCAAAGACATTCGGACAGAGAACGACCATATCGCACGGCGGATGGTACGGGCCGAATGTCTTGATCAGGTTTTGAAGTTGCGTGGGAAATTGTTTGGCTTCTTTACAGCGTGGTTTTTTTGACGCGGCAAGGATGGTTTTGGAATGCGCACGATAGTAGGCGCGGAGATCTGCATCAAACTTTCCGTACCAACGGCGCGTTTTTTGGAGTGGATGTTTTTTCCCTTGATATGCAAAAGCAGGCAATGAGGAACGCGACATGGCTTCGAGCAAAAACAGCGCGAAGTGGCCTTTTGATTTGTAGGCATCGAGAGCCGTGCTGTGGTTCCAGGCGTGCGAAAGCGTGAGGAGGTTGATCGAGGTGTGGACTGTGACACGCATAGATTGCTGGTATCCTAACATGTTCTGGAAATGAAGAAAGGCGGAAGCGCGAGCGCTTCCGCCTTTCGGAGGATGGTCAGACCGTCGTTGCAGTCATCGGGTTGAGGAGGCTCGTGCCGGGGCGGCAGTGGCTCGAGCGGTAGTGGATCTCGACCGAGACGAGGCTCGAATACGAGAACAGCTGGATCGTGCGCGTGAGCGGGTTCATGAGCCGCGCGAAATGCAGGCGGAACGGCAGTTCGTTCTGTTCGATCATGCGCATGAGCGTGCCCTCGCGCGCGAAGCGGCGGCACTCGTCGAACGAGCAGATCAACGCCTCGGCAGCCTTGATGTGCCCGTCGAAACGCGCCTTGTACTCGCGGAAGAGGCCCTCGAAGCCGCGCTGCCGGATGATGGCAGTCGCCTCGTCGTAGGCCGGATCGCCTTCGACGACGGCACCGGCGCTGACCAGGGAGCTCTTGAGCTCGCCGAGGTCCATCGTGCGCAGAATCTCGTCGTGGAGGAACGGATGCGCCTCCATGTCGTCGATCGAAGCGGTGAGCGCGCCGCGGACGACGTGCAGGAGGGTCACGCACTCGTGAAACTCCGTCTGCGAGCGCTCCCAAATGGCGAAGGTCTCCGCCGAAGCGTCGTCCTTGATCTCGCCGAGGAGCGCATCCTCGAGCGTCGCGTTGGCCTCCATGAACTTGGCGTAGGCGAGCGAGACGGCCTTTGAGAGGCGCGTCGAGCACGCGATGTTCCTACCGCAGGGCTGATGGTTTACTCCACCCATGATGATGACTCCGTCTAACGTTGATGCGAAAGGGACCACCGTTGGAATATCAGAAAATAGATCGCATGTCAATATCGGCACTGTGATTTCATTTTTACATAGTACGCGAACCTCTTGTCGCCATTGGAAAACTTCGATAGACGCTACGCAAAAGCCGCGCAGTCCTTTCGGACGAACGCGGCTTTGTGCGCTGGTGGACGCTGAAGGACTCGAACCTACGACCTTCCCGATGTAAACGGGTTGCTCTAACCAACTGAGCTAAGCGTCCTTGAATGATCTCGCACCGACAAAAGCGTCTGATGCTGCGCAAGTGTAAGAAAAAGAAAGCCCGGCGTCCAGGAGAGGACGCCGGGCGAAGAATCGGGAGCGGCTCATGGCTTGACCGCCGGCATGGTGCCCGATACGCGGCGGAGCTGTTCGAGCAGGACCTCAACGGACGAAGACAGCTCATCCGTGTCCTTGAGCTTGAACTGGTTGGTGGCTTGGCGAAGCAGCATGCGGTAGCGGTCCGGGTTTTGGGCAAGCACGCTCCCCGCCAACATGCGCACATACGCCGAGAAACGGTATTGCTTCTCGGCGTGTGGGAAGCAACGGTACAGCGCGACGTGCGCAATGCGGTCCGCGCGTACCGCATGTTCGTGTGGGACACCCGGCAGCGCCAAGTTGCGGCGCGACATCGCCTCACGCAACTCACTGTCCGCCGAGCGCAGCAGGCCGCTGCCGAACAGCACCAGCTGTTGCGGCAACATCTCGGGCGGGATGCTGATGACCGCGCGGCCCTTTGGGGTCGCGACAAGTTCCGGAAGGGATGACTTGTTCAGGCAATGCGCCCGGGCGAGCTGCCGGGTGAACTCTTCGGTCAGGCACACCAAGAGGCGTTCGCCCGGGATGGCATAGGCCCGCTTGAGGCGCACCGCCGTTGCCGCGGCAAGATGCTGGTCGAACACGGCAGCAGCCAGGAATTCCGTCGCGACGACGGCTTCTTCCCCGACCCGGCCAGTGAAAAAACACTCATCACACTCGTAGATGGGAGCCAGGATGCCGATGGAATCGGTCTGGCTGCCGAGGCCGCCGATGAGACGGGAATCACTGCGCGGGAAGCTGTACATGCTCCCTCCTTTTCTAAGGAGCCGTGCGAGATTGCACGAAGTCGTGGTAACAGTTTTAAGGCTTTTGGTCAAGGAGCGCGGCAAACGACCAAACCCGTCCTTCGAGAATGTCGGGAATCGGTGTACACTATCGTCACTATGACCCAATGGGAGAAACTTCTGCGCTCGCTCGGCTTTTCGGAGAGCGAAGCCAACATCTACCTTCTATCGCTCGAAATGGGGCCATCTGCCGTCCAGGACATCGCCAAACGCGCCGACGTCTCGCGCGTCACGACCTACGCCGTCGTCGAGTCGCTCATGCAAGATGGGCTGATGAGCACCGTCCAAAAAGGCAAAAAAAACTTATACGTCGCCGAGTCGCCCGAACGCCTGATCTCGTTCGTCAACTCCCGTGTGAAAACCATGGAAGCGACGTTGCGCGAAATCGAGCAAGCGCTCCCCGACTTGCGTCTCTTGCAACGTGGCGACAAGCCGGTCGTCAAGCTGCTCGAAGGGATCGAGGGCTTGCGCTCGCTGTATGAGGACATCATCAAGACCTCCCCGAAGAACCCGATGGAAGTCGGCAACATCGAAGACATTGCCGCGATCTTCAGCCATGAGCAGATGGAACCGTACCGCGAACAGATCGGTCGCCTCAAAATGGGAGGGCGCATCTTGTATTGCGGCCAATTGCCCCACAAACAACGCGACGGCTTGGAAAGCCGGCACATCTCCCACGACAAGGTTTTCTTCCATGGCGACATCCTGATCTACAAACATAAAACGGCTTTTTCCACGTTCAAAGGAAAACTCGTGACCGTGATTGTTGAAAGTGACGTCATCGCAGAAACCATGCGCGGCCTGTTTGAGCTCGCCTGGCACAGCGCCCTCATTGAAAACGGAAAGAAATAAAAGAGCCCGGCTGGTCACTCCTTTTTCAGGGGGTGCGCGCAGCCGGGCCACGTAGTCGCGATGGGTGTGTTCGCGTATTCTTTTTGAGCATCTCTTACCCGAGGATCATGGTGCATCTCCTCCGCGTATGGAAGAGAACGAGGTCGACTCGGTGGCCGTGTGGCGTCCGAGAATCCGTCCAATAAAGGTACGGGCACGCGTACCACCCACCGGAACGTCCGGAAGACATTGCGCGCGCTCCCGCGTCTTGCGGGATTCCCCTGACTGTCGCTTCGACGAAGAAACAGGTTTCCATGTGTGAGGGTCGGAGCCCTTCGGAGAGATGCTCGACCCCGTGTAGACCTGTCGTCGCGGCTCGTTGCCGACTGCGTTCTTGCTGGTTCGTCCGTCTTCCGGATGGGCTGCCCTAGTGCTTCCCCTTCGGAGGGAACGTATTGCGACAATAGCCGATAAACCCAATTCTGTCAAGATTCAGTCTGACAGGAGTTCATTCATGAACTCCAATGAAAGAACGGATAAATCTATATCGTTTTTTATGCTAAAAATAGAAGATAAATGCCAAAAATGATACTTTATGTAAGTATTATACTTGACATAAAATACTTCCTTTGCTACCGTCTGACTTCCGTCCAATGAGGCTTTCCCAGGACGGATAGAACTCTGATGCCCGCCATGCTTGTCCGGGCTTCGAAGTTCTCACACAAAAACAACACACGCCTTTTGCCGGGCGACCCTGCAGGGCGTGTTTTTGTGATCCTCCAGGAGCTTGCTACACTCGCAGGCATGACGTCACATCCAATTTCACCACCTGACGCCGACTCCCTGCGCTCGCGCCTGTTCGCCCAAGACCCGCGTTTGCTTGAGGCCGCCAAACGGTTGGCGAACGCCGTGAATGCAACCGACGATACTTCTGGAGCCGCACAGCCGCGCGCGCTCATCGTCGGAGGTTTTGTGCGTGACGCCATCTTTGGTGGGCATCCGAAGGATCTCGATGTCGAAGTTTTTGGCGTGCCACCAGCCCGGCTTGAAGAATTGCTGAATGGGCTGTATCCCGGCCTCGTGAATACGGTCGGCCGTTCATTCGGCATCCTCAAAGTCCATCTGGCTGATGACATTGAATTTGATGTCTCGATCCCCCGCCGTGAATCAAAAAGCGGAACGGGACATCGCGGCTTCGCCATTGAAGGCGACCCGACAATGTCGGTTGAAGATGCGGCGCGACGGCGTGATTTCACGGTCGACGCCATCTATGCAGATCCGTTAACCGGCGACATCATCGATCCATTCAAAGGTCTGCAAGACCTGACAGATGGCGTCCTGCGCATCGTCGATGCGACGCAATTCGCCGATGATCCACTTCGCGTCTATCGCGCAATTCAACTCGCCGCGCGGCTCAACCTCACGACAGGCTCGCAGACACTCGACCTACTACGCCAGATGGTCAAACGCGGCGACCTCGAGCAGCTTGCCAAGGAACGCGTCACCGATGAATTGAAAAAACTCCTTTTGAAATCCGAAAAGCCATCCATCGGTTTCGCGTTGGCACGTGAACTCGGCATCGTGGAACGCTACTGGCCAGAATTGCGCGTACTCGAATCGACTAACCAAGAACCGGAATGGCATCCCGAAGGCAACGTCTGGATCCACACGCTGATGGTCACCGACCAAGCGGCCAAGATCATCCGACAACCGGAACGCGGCTTCTCGGAAGAAGAAAAACTCGAGGTCATGCTCGGCGCGTTGTGCCACGACCTCGGCAAAGCCTCGACGACCAAGATCGAAGAAGGCCGGATCCGCTCGCGCGGGCATGAAGCCGCTGGCGTTGAGGCCGCCAGGTCATTCTTGTCGCATTTCACGTTCGGCGAAACCATCGGGCATGCCGCGGAAGAAGTTGCCGGCGAACACCTCAAGCCCGTCATGCTCTACAAATCGCGCGAGGCCGGACAGATGACCGACGCACAATACACGAACGCCGTACGCAAACTCGTCACCCGCATCTATCCGACATCGTGGCGCGTCTTGCTGGCGTCCGCCGAAGCCGACATGCGAGGACGCGGCATCCCAGGCGCAGACACGATCCCATACGCTCCCGGTCCCGCTTTCATCAAAGCTGTCGAACAATTGGACCTCGCACACGAAGCGCCCAAGACGCTCCTCCAAGGCCGCGACCTGTTGGCATTGGGAGTTCCCGCGGGGCCGCGCATCGGCGAACTCATCCAACACGTCGAAGATTTGCGCGACGAAGGAACGATCACGACCAAACAAGAAGCCTTGTCGGAAATCGAAAAGCAACTCACCAAATCCTGACTATGCCCGTCCCTCCCCCGCCAAATGCCAAACGCGTATTCAAAGGAGAAATCATGGATTTTTGGCAATGGGAACAGCCTATCTATGATGGGACGGTAAACACTTACGAATGTGTCACGCGCCCTGACACCTGTGCGGTCATTCCATTCCTCGACGAAAAAACAGTGCTCCTGACACGCCAAGAACAACCGAGCAAACCGGAACCGTTCCTTGATTTCCCCGGTGGACGTGTTGATCCGGACGAAGTGATTGAAGAGGCCGTCCGTCGCGAGATGGCGGAAGAGACAAGCCGCACGGCGGACCGTTGGATGGAATGGCATCATTTTAAGAACGTCGGCATGTACCGATTTGAGGAAGGGCTGTACATCGCGACAGGCCTCCATGAAACTTCCGCACATTTAACAGAACCGGACGAAAAAATAGAACTCTTACCGACACCATGGGACGACGTCGTGAAGCTCTGCTTACAACGCAAATTGCGCCAGCCTAATATCATGCTCGCCGTCCTCCAGATGGAATTCGACCCGGCTTCCAAAAAACGGTTGCAGGATTGGCTACGCGGGTAATACAATCAGGTGAGTTTATGCGGCGCTTCACTTCCGTCATCCTGTCGATCCTGTTGGGAGGTTTCGCCGTCGCCCTCGGCATGGGGTTTTTCCTCATGAAAGCCAATACGGACCGTGAACGGCTGGCGAACGTCGCGACGCAGGCGCAACAAGCCGCACAAGCCGCAACCGCAGAGCGTGACCAGGCCGTGACCGAGGCCAACCAAAAACTCGATACGGCCAACGCTGAAGTCGCCAAGGCAGAAAACGCCATCACGTCATTGCAGCAAGAACGTGACGAGATCGCCGGCGCGCAAGTCCTCGGCATCCCCTCCGCGCATGCCACGAGGAACTGGAAAGAAGCCATCGACCTCGAGACGCAAACCTCTTTCAAGTTCCCACCGACAAGTGCCGTCGCATCCAATGACGGGACAGGGCTCGTCATCGTGCAATCGCCAAGCGGGAACAGCACGACTTCGACAGATGCACGCTGGTTGACTGTCACGCCGTTCGACGCCAGCCAAGAAAGCCAACTCGAAAACAGCTTCGTCACGTCTACGGCGGTTTCGTACCTCGTCGATGGCCATCTCCTCGTCGGCAAGCTCGGCACGACGGAGGGCGCGCAGAACAACGTTTTCGTCTTGCGCGTCCAAAAAGACGGCGTCCCAAGCGGACTCATCTGGCTCAACGACCCGACCAACGATACGGACAACGCAATCGCGATGAACGTGCTCGCCAGCTTGAGCTTCCCGAACTGACGCATGCCGTCCACGACCACAAAACTCCTCGCCTGGTACGGCACGCACCAGCGCGTTTTGCCGTGGCGCAAGACGAAAAATGCGTATCACGTCTTCGTGTCAGAGTTGATGCTACAACAAACACAGGTTGACCGCGTCATCCCACTATATCGGGCATTCCTCAAAAAATTCCCGACCTGGAAAAACCTGGCCAACGCATCAACACCTGATCTGATCCACGCGTGGTCGGGCCTTGGCTACAACCGTCGTGCACTCTATGCCCGCGAATCAGCGCGAAATGTCGTTTCACACGGCGTCCCAAAGAACCAAGATGGCTGGCGAAAACTAAAAGGCGTCGGGCCATATATGGCGGCAGCATTGGCTGAATTCGTGAACCATGAACGCGCAGTCGTCATGGACACGAATGTCCGGCGCGTCGTCGGACGGATCACGCTTGGACTTCCCTACCCAGCGCTTACAGATGATATACGCATCATGCCACGGCTCGAGCAACTGACACCGACGCAAGGTCCGCACTGGGATTTCCCGCAAGCGCTGATGGATTTTGCAAATGCCGTGTGTCTTCCGTCGAACCCGAAGTGCAAAACCTGTCCACTGCGGACAACATGCAAGGCGTCAAAAAAATTCCTGTCCAGCAATCCACCCAAACGGCCCAAACGGATTTCCACCGAACGCATCCACCGCGACAAGACACATCCCGACCGCATCTACCGTGGACGGATTTTGGCCTGGGTCAAAAACCATGGCGCGACAAACATCCGCGTCCTCGGCTCGTGCATTGACGACGCCTTCGACCCCATCGCCGACCAAGATTGGCTGCACGCCATGGCCCAACGCCTTGTCACGGACGGGCTGCTTGCCTGGCGCGGGACTTCGACGCTTTCATTGCCTGCATCCTAATTTCCAAACCCTTGCGGAAAACAAAAATCCTCCGGAAAACCGGAGGATTTTTTGATCGAGCCGTACGGCTGGATTATTGGCGCGGAGGGCGCTCTTCCATCGGACGGGCGACGCTCACCGCAATGCGGCGGCCTCCCATGTCCGTACCGTCAAACATCGAGATCGCTTTCTCTCCTGCGGCTTCGTCCGCCATCTCAACGAAGGCGAACCCGCGGGGGCGCTGCGTCATCCGGTCCATCGGAATGAACACGGAGAGCACTTCACCCGCCTGGGAGAAAGTCTGCCGGAGTTCCTCGTCCGATGTGCGGTACGGGATACCACCGACAAAAAGTTTCGTGGGCATGCGTGTAGGATAATACTGAATTATCACGGATGTCGTCTGCGCATGGACGCTGTCTTCGACCTGCTGACGGACCTTCGCACGTACCATCCTTGTCTATTCATATCATGTTCTTTTGAGTTTGTAAAGACCCGCGGCTCATCGTGATGGAAGACGCGCAGTGGCTTGACATGCTCCTAAAAAATTCCTTGACAGCAAAAAAGTGTGTTATACTCTTTGCATGTTCGTCGATTCCGATGTTCTATCGGGACACGCGACATCGATCCGCCATTGGCGGACGGAACTCACAAAGAAAGGAGCGTGATTTTCATGGCAGCGAAAAAGAAGGCGATGAAAAAGAAGATGGCCCCGAAGAAAAAGAAGAAGGCCACCAAAAAGAAGAAGAGCTAATTAGCTCTCTTATCGCAAGGAGGAAAACCTCTCATGTATTTGGGAGGTTTTCTATATCTCAAAATAATGATTCTTGTTGTTTTTTCTTTACGCCTTTGGCTTTCACGATGCCGTATTCCCCGTCATAGCCTGGACGGATTTCGACATTGCCTGCGCGCATGTTGATGATGGATTCGACCATGTCTGGTAAAGCGAACCGGGCAAGCTCTGACTTCGGCAAATCGAGCAGCACGCTGAATTCAGAGCGCCCATCAGACAACATCTCGTTGACGGCGCGCTGCACTTTCTGCGATGTTTTCCCGACACCGAGCGCATCTGCCACGAGCTCTCGCAATGGCACGATCGAACGGAATGGGACAGAACCAGCCGGACGCAGTGGCTGTGGCGGACGGTCAGCAAGCTCGGCGATGCGGTTCAACACGCCGATCACGAGCGGCTTCCCGCATTTTGGGCAGATGCCTCTGAGGCGTTTTGTCTCTTCTGGCGTGCAACAAAAATCGCACGCCCGATGGCCGTCCATGTGGTATTTCCCTTCTTCGGGAAAAAATTCGATCGTCTCAACGAACTTCGACGTGTCCTGTTGCGACAAGATCCGATAAAGTTCGGGATAGGACGGCTCTTCCATCTCAAACACGTTCGCCTCACGGCCCAAATTTTCGCAGGAATGCGCATCCGAGTTTGAAACGAGGAAGATCCGGTCGAGTCCGGACAAGCGCCAGTTCATCGCAGGATCGGATGACAACCCGGTTTCAATCGCATAGACATTGGATGCAAGATCGCCAAAACATTCCTCCAACGAATCAAAGCCGGACTTGGAACCAAAAACGGAAAACCACGGCGTCCAAGCGTGCGCTGGGATCAACAAGCACTTCGGATCAGCGTCGAGCACCATCTTCAACAGTTCCTCAGAATCAATGCCGACAATCGGACGGCCATCGCTTTTCAAGTTGCATTTTCGGTCGTTGAGCGATTGCGTCAAGCGATCAAGCGCGACGAGCGATGGGAACAAGACCAAATGATGGACCCGCCGTACCGCATCCCCTCGTTTGTAGATACAAGAAATCTCGGTCGACAAGATGAAACGGACAGGCGACGAACCGTCACGTAATGCAAAAATGCCTGGCCCGATTTCTTCGAGCAACGATCCAATATCAGCCCGCCACGCCGGATGGAATGCATCCCCGGTCCCGACCAGCGCAATCCCCTTGCGTTCACAGCCTTTGGCAATGTTGGGCAGCGTTAAATCCTTGGAGCAGGCGCGTGACCATTTGGAATGCAGGTGGAAATCCGTAATGAGGCGCATAATAAAATCACTACCAGCCTAACGGATATCCGGTTGTCTGACTATTTCTGCTGGTACGCCTGGATCGCTTGCGCGACCTTCCCGTCGTTCTTGAGCTGTTCGATGAACAAGACCTGGTCACGGTTGATTTCCATGTAATCTTGCGGCCCTTGGACTTCGTTGCCGAGTTTCAGGAGCGAGACGCCGCTATCTGTCGAGCTGGCTTGGTCGGTTTGGATGTAATAGATGTTAGTCAGCATCAAATTCCGGTCGTCTTCCTTGGTGATGTTGCCGAAGTACACTTGCCCGTTGGTCAAAAAGACGCCGTAGAGGCCGCTGCGCGACGGGACAGACAAAAACGTCCATATGGCACGCGTCGTGAGCGACGCAGCGGTGATCACGACAAAGAGGAAGACGGCACCAATGGCGACCCACCGACCATTCTTGGCTTTGAGCAGCGCCATAGCCTCTCTTACTTCTGGTAATCAGCGCCAACGATCACCAAGATGTCACCCTTGACCGTGCCTTCGACGGTTGGCTTTGTGACGACTTGCGCGTTCGTCATTGATTGGAGCTCGGCGATCGTCTGCGGCAACGGGGCATCAGTCGCATTGACGATAATCGTATGCGGATAATCAGTTCCCCTTGCATTCGTCGGAGTCAGGACCGTAAGCCCAGCGGACTTAAGTTTGGCCGCCAAATCATTCCCCAAACCAGGGACGCCGGAGCCGTTGCGGACTTCGATCGTCGCGTGTTCTGCAGGCTGGGTGGCCTGGGGAGCATTCGATCCGGCCGTCGATGCTGTCGACGAGGCGCCACCTGGCGGCAGGCTGACCGGAAGAACCGCCAATAAGATGTCACGCGTCGGCGAGTAGAGCACCGCCTTGTCCGACCAGATCAGCAACTTGTCACCATTCTGCGCATCTTTGTAAAAATCAGGGTTTTGGGTACGGAGCAAATTCGCGTCTTGGATGGTCGCGACCGTCGGCGCTTCCGTGGGATTGATGACAATGTGTCGGGCAACCGCTTGGATCAATTGCTTGATTTCGGTATCAGAAGATGATGCAGTACCGACCGTTTGGCTCGCATCGGCCGGCGCCGGTTTGTGGAAGGCGTTCACCGCCATCAACACCGCCGCGACGCCAACCACGACCACGATGACCCCGATCGCTAACGGCGACATGTTGGGGCTCTTGGTTCTCTTTGGTGGAAGCGGGGGTGGCTCCGGTGGAGGCGTCAATGCTCTTGAACGGGAAGAAGTTGGCATAGGTTGATGCCAGTATACCATGTCTTCCTGCCGCATCTATGGAGCGTTCTTGCAGCTCGTGTCAATCCCGTCCCGGTGCGACACCGGGACGGACAGCACGACCTGTCACAGGCAGATCTTCTTTTTGGTTTTTGTTTTTTGTATGCTCGTCTAGTGGAATTTGGTGTGGGGAAAAAGAGCGCAGGCGAACATACTTCAACAGTGTAGGCCCTAAAAACTCAAAACAAAAATATCCGCTGACTGGAGCGGATATTTCGACTTCTACACAATGTGGATAAACTCGTACTCTCTTGTGGAAAACAACGTTACGGAGTTGACGTCGCTGACGAACTGCTCGTATCGGTCGACGACGAACTATCCGACGTCATGTCTGACGTGCCCGAAGACGAATCAGACGTATCCGAGGAATCTACGGAAGAGCCGTCGCTCGAACCACTCAGCTGATCAGTAGAGCTCGTAGACGTGCCAGAATCAGCTGTTCCGACATCGGTCGAGCTGGTATTTGAGCCGCTATCCGTCGTGGTCGTTGATGCGCTGCTGGTCGTGTCCCCTATCGAATCCGACCCGCCAGAACCCGTTTCAGAGCTGCCGGACGATCCAGATTGGGACGAGCTTCCAGTCCCAGTGTCGGTCGACGAACTCGACGTGTTTGACGGCGAGGTTCCCGGGTCATCTGACACGACAATGTTGATGTCCTGCGTCGTCCCGTCGCTGACCGTCAGCTTAGCTTGGTCGTTGCCAAAGGCGTGCCAGCTGAAGAGCTTGTCATTCGATTCGATACTTGAGAGCTGGATGGTGAAACCGGAGTCGTTCACATCCGTCACGCGATACATCACATCCACAAAGTCCATCGGGCTCACGGTCACGATCGGTTGCGTCAGGTACTTCTGGCTGAACTTGACCTGGACCTGGATCGCGCCAGACAGGACCTTGGCTTCGCCGACGGTGTCCGGGCCAAAGTACGCCTGGTCTTTGACCGTCACACGGCCGCTGAACGTGGCATCCTTGACGACCAATGTGTTGACGTTCAACCCATCCATGGACTGCGACCCGGCCGGAGCGGTGACTTCTGGCGTTTGCCCCGTCGGCTGGATGTCTGAACCCGCATCGCTATTACTCGTTTGGCCGGCCTGCATCTGGGACTGCGTCGCACCAGATGCCGGGATGTAGTAACCGTTCTGGACGAACACCATGATCTCGCCAGTCGAAGTACCAGCTGCCGCAGGATCAAAACCCTCGAGCGCGCGGCCGATCATGACGCCTGGTTGGGTCGCCTTCATGGCCATGCCGGGGATATCAGACGCAGCCAGGTAGTCGCCTGCCTTGATGGCACCGTTGTCGCCCGTGACCTTGACTGGGATGCGCCCGGCCAGCGCGATCAGGACCGGCGAGCCGCTCGCATTTGAATCACTGAGGACGACTCCTGGACGTGTCGAGACGACACCGAAGGCTTCCGGATCATACGCCGATGAGCTCCGCTGAACCTGGCCAGAACCGTCAAACGAAAGGTCCACGACTTCTCCCGGAGAAACCGTCTTATCTTGGCTGTAATAGACTTCCGCCAAGTCGGCCCCGACGTTCACTTCCTGGACCGTGATGCTGCGTGCGGTGACCGTCGGCGAACCCGCGCCCGTTGCGCCGCACAGCACGTAGGATTCGGCAGACGTCGTGCTCGGCGCATCAATGAAACTCATCGAGAGGTTTTCCGATTCCGTAGTCCCGACGTCGACGTGTTGCGTCACGTTCGTGCCGACTTGGCTCCCGGCACACGTCGCGCCACGGTGGATTTGGTACGTGAGATCCCGGGACGTAGTGCCCGAGTCATTGTCGGCCTCCACATCGGCGACAACCCAAATTTCGCTGTTTGTATTCTGCGGCGTGATGGTCACGGTTACCAAGACCGCTTGCGTAGTGCTAAGCGCCGTACTCACGCTTGAGCTGCTGGTCTTGGTGTTGCCCGCCAAGTCTTCCGCACATCCGAACTGCCTGGTCGTCGAGTTCCAGGTGAGCTTCCGATCAACGCCGCTACAGTCCGATGACAGGCCGGCGCCAGCAAACGTGTTGCCGACATACAAATTGGTCGTCGAGACGTTCGTCGAACTGACGCTCGTCGAGTACACATTGGCGAATGTGGTCGTGGTCGAACCAAGGTTGTAGGTATTGTTGAGCCTCGGCCCGATGTTCCCGTTGACTTCGAGCGTAAATAGGTTCGTGTCCGTCGTATTGATGGCAAGCGGGACTTGGAACGCTGCGGCGCTCGACGCGACAGCGAACTGGACGTAGGTTGCGGAGCTCGTGGCGTTGATGATGTACTCGAACTCATTGCCTGTACTAAACAAGTTGGTGCCGTTACGGCCTTCCAGGCGGAAGTCACTCTGCTCCTGGGGAATCTTAAACCCGAAATCGACGAGGTTCAATGCCGGGTTATCTTGCTGGAAGACTGCGCCGGTTGAGCCGAAACGGCTCTGGAGGTGCAGGCTCGTGCCTCCCAGGGTGTCGCCGGTTTGCGCCATGACAAGCTCGCTCGCATTGGTCGTGATGACGCCGTTCCCTGTCATGGTCGTGCTTGAGCCGCTATTTGAGGCCACGAACCCACCATTTGAGTAGACCGACGAAGCCGCGCCGATCATCCCTTGGACGAATTCATCCTGGCCCGACATGGCAAACAATGAGTTCAACCCGCCACCATACGTCGACGTGCCGACGAACAGGTTCGCATTCCCACTGCGTCCAATCTGGAGTGATGAGGTCGGTGAATTTACGTCGAAGTAAAATGGGGCTGTCGCTGAAGTCGAAGAACCGATGACGACATCACGCGTCGATGTCGATGGGCTGATGAAGCCGCTGGCATTGTTATCAGACCAGACCAACGCTCCAACAGGGCAATTAATGCCGTTCAACAAACAGACGGACGAACCGTTCACCGCGACCGCCGACGCGTTCAATGTCGTACCGGAAGCCGTGGCAAAGCCGAACCAGGAGGTTGAGGTGCCATTGGTGAATGAAAGGTTAGTCACCGTATCGTTGGTCGACCGGTCATTCGTGGCAAACAGGTTTGTGCTGGTGGTATTCGTCCCTGTGGCATTCGTCCAGATGATGTTGGCGAAGTTTGAAGGCGTTGCACCCGTGACCGTCAAGTTTGCGATGGTGGCATTGGTGGCAGACAAGTTCGTGGAAGTCGTGTTGGTGAAGATGCCCGTGGAAGGCGTGGTGTTGCCGATGGGAGTCCCATTGATGCTGCCCCCCGCGATAATGGCGTTACCAGAATTGAAGTTGGCGACCGTCCCATTCAAGGCGTTCATCGTCGTCCCCGAAGCCGTGGCAAAGCCGAACCAGGAAGTGGACGTACCGTTGGCAAACGTCAAGTTTGAGATGTTGCCGTTCGTGATCGTGCCGTTCGTCAGGGTACTGTTCGTCGCAAACAAGTTCGTGCTCGTGGTGTTCGTCCCCGTGGCGTTGGTCCAGATGATGTTGGCGAAGGAAGAAGGCGTCGTACCTGTCAACACCATATTGGTGAAGGTCGCGTTGGTGGCCGTGAGGTTGGTGACGGTCTCATTCGTGGCGAACTGGTTGGTGCTTGTCGCATTGGTCGTCGTCGCATTCACAAACGTGGCGTTTGTCCCATTCAACGTCGTGTTGTTGAGCGTTGTGATAGTGCCATTCGCGCTCGTCAGGTTGGTGAAGATCCCATTGGTGGATGAAACCGTCGTTGCGATGAGGTTGGTCGTCGTGACCGTCCCAAAGTTCCCGTTCCAACGGAGGGCAGGTGAACCAAGGGACAG
>JBAQQZ010000032.1:0-8569 GCA_049295615.1 Patescibacteria group bacterium | reverse complement strand
TCCTCCTCCCACTCGTGACGGCTTTTTCGTTGCTTGCCATCTCGACTCCCGTATTCGCCGCGACAACAACCACACGCGACATCTTTTTCCCCACGCAGAAGACGGTCACGTTCTACGACGACTTCGGCGAACCGCGTGCCGGCCATTTGCATATCGGCATCGACATGCTCGGCGCAAAGCTGATGCCGGAATACGCAGCAGTCGACGGCGTCGTGAGCTACCTCACGATTCCCGAAGCCTCGTGGGGCTACGAACTGTCGATCCGCGACAGCGACGGCTATACCTACGACTACCTCCACATCAATAATGATACACCTGGCACTGACGACGATCTCGGCGGCCCTGAACACGCGTTCGCACCGGGGATCGAACGCGGATCCCACGTCACCAAAGGCGAGTTCGTCGCTTGGATGGGAGACAGCGGCGATGCGGAAGACACCTCGCCGCATCTGCATTTCGAAATCCACACGCCAGACGGCACGGCGATCGATCCGTATCCCAGTCTCATCGCGGCACTCTATCCCGGCACCTACAGCGCGGCAGACGCGGAAAAAGCCAGCCCCGACATCAACACGGACAAAGAACTACTCGCGACGCCAGGTGTCACTCCGCCGTGCGTCTCAGGGACGCTCATCAAATCCAAAACATCCTCGTCGGTCTATTATTGCGGCGCAGACGGCAAACGCTACGTCTTCCCGAGCGACAAGATTTATTTCACCTGGTACGCGAATTTCAATACGGTGACGACGGTCACGGATGCCGCGCTCGCCGCCGTGCCGCTCGGCGGAAACGTGACCTACCGTCCTGGCATCAAGATGGTGAAGATCACCTCGACGCCGCAAGTCTATGCCGTCGAAAAAGGCGGTAACTTGCGCTGGATCCAATCCCCCGCCATCGCCACCTCGATCTACGGCGCGAGTTGGGCAAAAAACGTCGATGACATTTCGGACGCATTCTTTGGGGATTACAAAATCGGCGAGCCGATCACGGCAATACGCCAGTAATAACCTATTTCTTCCGCACGTCGATGTAATGCTTGGCGACTTTCATGGCGATGTTGCCGCCGGGGACAAACGTGCTGATCATGTCGCCACCGATGTCGAACAAAAAGTCTTGGTCAAATACTTTGCCGAGGTACTCGGTGAACACGCGGTTGCCGGGGCGGCATTCGCCGGTCAAGCCATCAACTTCCAAGATCGCTTCCTTCTGTTTCGTGATCCATGAAAATTTGAACGCGTAGACGGGCCGGTAATACAAATCAATGTGCGTGACTTCGATCTGTTCTGCCAGGATCGTGTCGGCTTGGATGCCTTTGATCATCTTGGCCAGCGAATCACGCATGATAGCCGAGACGCGCGCTTGTGGAGGCAATAAGATCGCATCCGGGCTGACTTCGTCCTTGAGTTGGCCGCGGACTTCAAACGGCGTCATCGACATGTAACGCCGCAATTCGGGAGCGTGCTTGCCCGTGATCCCGTCAATGATGTTTTCGTCGAGGTCTTCCTGCAGACAATATTCCAACACGGGGAGATGGATGCGCCCGCCAAGCACGTCATGCGTCTTGTCGTTGACCGTAACCGTCTTCACTTCACTGCCACTGACCGGGACCGTGTATTGCGTCGTGCGCGTATATTCGTAGCGCGCTTTTGTCACGACATGCCAAAATGGCTCATAGCGGTGTTCGCTATAGGTCAACGCAAAATCTTGCTCTTTCGGCTTGCTCAGCAGGCTCGTGACTTTGCTCAATGCGTCAAAGGCCATCCGCTTCTTGTCCCAGGCCTTGTCTTTCGCCTCTTGCATCGTCATCTGGTCTTTCAAGAGCAAGATGCGCTGGTTCGCGACTTCGATCTGCATACTGTTAGGAGTCTCTTCCCATGTGATTCAGATGAACTGGAACTCTACTCTTGGCGCAAGAAAAGACAAAACGGCGCTCACGGCCAGTTGTAGCCAGGGAAATAATCACGCTTGATATGGGCGTCCGGGATGCCCATGCCCATCAGCATCTTTTCAAAAGCTTGGACCATGGGTTCGGGTCCGGAAATATAAAACAATGGAACCGTGAGATCCGGTACGATCTTACGGATCGCCTGTTCGTCAATCCGTTGGTCACCGATAAAATAGTGGATCTTGAATTCCGGATGCTTGGCCGATAACGCTTCCAACTCTTTGCGGTAGACAGCATCTTCCGTGCGGTTGGCGTAAAGCAACGTGACGTTGATCGGCAAACCTCGGTGGTCGAGGTCGAGCAAGATCGAATGGTATGGCGTGACGCCGATACCGCCCGCAATGAAGATGCTTGGCTGCGCGGGATCATCAAGGACGAATTCACCGTCCGGGCCCTTGGCTTCGATCGTGTCGCCTTGAGACAACGCATGGAGCGCAGACTTGAAGGTACTGCCTTTTGGATCCGTAAAACGCGTGGTGATCATGGGCATCTTGGTGTCCGGCGGCGACGCAATCGTGAAATAGCGCTGGTCCTTGCGGTCGTCTTCGTTGGGATGCGGGAGCGTGTAGACCAAGAATTGTCCTGCGCGCCAAGTAATAGGCGTTTCACTCTTAAAGTAGAACGATGTCACGTCAGGCGCTTCTTGGGTCGTATGGTCTAAAATGAGTTTCATAGCTTGGTACCAGTGTACGCTTGAGATGCTTGGCTTCCTAGCGCAGCGGACGCGGGCTTCTTGGCTGTCGGCAAAAACAACAGGCACGCGATGAGATTGCCAAGCAACAGGCCAAAAATGAGCGGATCAAGATCACGGATCGGAATGTAGGAGACGCCAACCAGGCTCGCGACCGCAAACAACCCGACCAATGCGCCAAATGTAATGCGGTTTGCGCGCGTCGGAAAATTAGAAGTCATCGGTTCGATCAACATGACGGTTGCAAAGAAAACCAACGCCCCGTTGGCGAACGACGACCAGACGACTTCTGGCAACGCTTGCACATCTGCGCCGTGCAGCGCGGCGATTGCCATGACGCCAAGCGCATACACCAACAAAAACGCTGCGACGACATGCCAACGTTGCTGGCGCCACAAGATGATGAGCCCGCCGACGAGGACGAATACCAACGTCCAGACGTTGACCGACGCCGACCACCACGAAACGACGGGGACGAATAACGTCACAAGCAGCAACGACAATCCCGCCGGGTTAAAGATATGCCGCGACTTCCCCAAATGAACCAACTGCTTTCCCACTACGGCGATAAGCGGCAAGAGCACCAACAGCCAGAGTGACGGGTTCGGAGGTCCGACGTTGGCGAGGACCAACCCAGAAATCCATGATGAGACCGGCAAATACCACACATGGTCACGCAACTTCGTCCAGCCCAAATCAAACGCGGCATACAGTGCGACCGTCACGAGCCCATACAAAAAACGCGTCAAATCACCGGACAAGACGGAAGCGACCAACAATAGCAGGCTAAGATAGCCCACCATGAAATATTTGATGTTGATGCGCTGGCGCAAAGAGGAAGCCACGTGTCCAATGATATCGTGCCACGACCAAAGCTCCAAACGACGAAAATGATAATCAAAAATCCAATATATGGTATACTATTGGCATCGTTAATTTTTTACTATCTATCCCTTACTCCCATTTGGGATACTAAAGCAGAACTATATGTGGAGGAACCTGTTCCTTAAAATGAGATACGCCCCCGTGGCGGTATTTGCTCTTTTGCTTGCGCCGATGGCGCAGGCAGCAACGACGCCCTCGCTCGGCGCGGCATCGAGCTATGGTGTCCTTGCGAACACCTACACCAACACGACCGCGGGCACGACCGTGAATGGAGACCTCGGATTCACCACGGGACCCGCAGTGACTCCCGCAGGTATCCATAACCATTTTGGATCCGGCGCCCCCTATTCTACGGCGGGTTCCGACCAGGCCAGCGCGCTAGGTGCTTTGGCTTCGCAGGGATGCACCTTCACGTTCGGCGGCGGCGCAATTGACCTTTCGACGGATATCACACATGGCGCGGCGGGCATCTATACGCCTGGCGTGTATTGCAACACGGGCGCGATGAACGTCGGTGGTCCGCTCAACCTGAACGGCAACGGGACATTCATCTTCCGCACCGTCGGTGCGTTGACCTCAACGGCCGGAGCTGTTGTGACCTTGACCGGCGGCGCATCCGCTTCTGATGTCTTTTGGACGCCGACGGCCGCGACGACGCTTGCCGCAAACACGACCTTCGTGGGAACAGACATCACGAACGCAGGAATCACGGTGGGCGCAAATACCAACTGGCTCGGGCGGTCCCTCGCCTTCGGCGGGACGATTACGACCGACACGGACACGATTACCGTCCCAACGACCTTGCGCGTGATTAAAGAGGTCTCAAATACGCATGGCGGCATTGCCACGGCAGGCTCGTTTAGCATGCACGTGAAGCTTGGCGGGTCTGACATTGCCGGAAGCCCATTGCCCGGCGTTTCTGTGCTCGGCACAGCCTATGCGGTAAACCCCGGCACATATGTCGTCAGTGAAGATATCGCCGCCGGATATACCGGTACATTCAGCGGGGATTGCGACGCGACTGGGAACGTCCTCCTCGCAGTCGGTGATACCAAGACCTGCACGATCACCAATGCCGACATCGGCACAGGCACGCCACCGGCAGGATCGAATACGCAAGTCCCGCCGCTCATCAACTTGCGGAAAGTGCCAAGCCCGCTCGCGTTGCCGGCTGGCCCTGGCCAAGTTATCTACACCTATACAGCCACCAACCCCGGCCAGATCCCGATCACCAATGTCACGCTGACCGACAACAAGTGCAGCAACGTGACGTTTGTGGGAGGCGATACCAATGGCAACTCGCAATTGGATATCAATGAGACCTGGACCTACACCTGCGCCACGACCCTCCAAGGGACCACCGTCAATTACGCGACCATCCAAGGACTCGGAAATGGCATGGCGGCCGTCGACACCGCGATCGCGGAAGTCGTGGTCGGCGTGCCAGTCGTTCCGCCGTTGATCCACATCTTGAAAACACCGAATACGCTCACCTTGCCCTCCAACGGCGGCGCGGTGACGTACACCTATGTCGTGACGAACCCGGGCACAGTCCCCTTGACCGGCGTGACCGTGACCGACGACAAGTGCAGCACCGTGACACGTGAGTCCGGCGACAATAACGACAACTCAGAATTGGATGTCAACGAAACCTGGACCTACACCTGCACCACGAATATCCCGCAGACTACGACGAATACCGCCGTCGCGACCGGCCACGCCAATGGTTTGACGGCCATTGATACGTCCCTGGCCACGGTTGTCGTTGCCGGTTTGACCTTGCCCCCGCCGCTGATCCACATCGTCAAAATGGCGGATCCCGTCATCTTGCCTTCGACCGGCGGCCTTGTGACCTACACCTACACGGTCACGAACCCCGGCACCGTCCCGCTCACCAACGTGAACGTCACGGACGACAAGTGCGCGACGGTGACACGCGTTTCTGGCGACATCAACGTCAACAATTTGTTGGACACCAACGAAACTTGGACCTACACCTGCCAACAAAACCTCACCGCCTCGACCACCAACACCGCGACGGCAACTGCGACGGGAGCCAACGCCAACAGCTTGGCGATCACCGACATCTCCCTCGCCAACGTCGTCCTCGCGTCAGCCCTCCTCCCGGCGCCGCCTGCACCGGTTGCACCCGCGCCTCCGGCTCCGAAATTGCCGAATACGGGCGTCGCGCCGATGAATAGCTGGGTCGCATGGGTCGTGTCCGCCGCTGGCCTCTTCGTGGCGGGGACGCTGCTCTACGCCGTTAGCAAGCGCAAGAACCTATCTTAAAAAAAACCTCCACAAGTACCAAGAACCAGGCAAAGAGCCGGACGATCGCTCGTCCGGCTCTTTTGCAGGCGAGACCACGCGTATTGGGGCGCGCCGGAAAAATCATCGGGCCCGCTGCCTACGTCTTGGCCGTACTCATCTTATTCCAATTTTTTTCGATACAGATCGTCCTCGCGTTTTACGAGAACCCACTTCCACAAGATGCGGCCCTCGCCGCCCAAACGACAAAGCCCTTAACCACGGTGCCGACGGCCGTCGGGCTCCCCATACGGCTCATCATCCCTCGTATCCACGTCAACGCCCCGATTGATGACGTCGGCCTGACGGCAGACGGCTCAATGGGCATCCCAAAACTCCCGCTGAACGCCGCATGGTACGCGCTAGGCCCAAAACCCGGCGAAGCAGGCAACGCAGTCATCGATGGGCATTTGGACTGGTGGTACGGCGCAAAAGGCGTGTTTGAGTATTTGAGCAGCTTAAAGCCAGGCGACCTCATCACGGTCCAAGACAGCCAAGGCGCCACCACGACCTTCGTCGTCCGTACAAGCCGCGCCTACGGCCAAAAAGACAACGATACCGCCGTCTTCCAATCCTCCGACGGCAAATCGCACCTCAACCTCATCACCTGCGACGGCGTCTGGGACCGGAAGTCCCAAATGTACTCAAAACGGCTAGTCGTGTTTGCGGACAAGGTGGTGAAGTGACCGTTTTCTAAAGATAGATCTCGTCCACGTAGCACCACATGAATTCCTCACCCGGCGTGACGGATTTCATGATCGGATGGCCCGTGTCTTTGAAATGCTTGGTGGCATGCTTGTTCTTGGAACTGTCGCAACAACCGACATGCCCGCATGTCAGGCACATACGAAGCGCGACCCAGGAATCACCGGTCTTAATGCAATCTTCACACACCGTGATGTCCTTCGGGTGTACATCGCGGATCTGGTCTTTATGGGTACAAATTTTTTCGGGCATATGTTTACTAGGATAATTCTCAAACGACTTAACGTCTACACAGGACCGAGGGAGCTCAATTGATAATCTCTCCCTTATTGTTCGCCAACCGTTCTCTCCATTTTTGGAGTTCCTGGGGCGTAAGCCTCGCCCAATCAGCCACTTCACCAACAATTTTCAATGGCGCTTCGGAGCGATATGAGCGTGTCGGATTGCCCGGAAAGTAGCTGTTCGTAACGTTCGGATCATTTTCAAAAATCCCCGTCGGCTCAACGATATAGACACGTTCGCGCCCATCGCCCTTTGCCAATTCAGCGGCGAGCCCGGCACCGTTAGCAACGGCTGTAAAATAAATGTGATTCATTTTGAGTTCGTTTTTGTAATTCGAACCACCCCCTGCCGCCAATAAATCACCCACCTGTAAATCTGCTCTCGTTCCATGATAGAAAGGTCCTTTGTCTGAAGGCGTATCGTCAAACGAAGCTGCTATTTCAGCATTCTTTTTCGCATTATCAACATCATGTAAGTCCTCATAACATTTAGCGATGTCTGAATACAAAAGAGGCAGCGCGCTTTTTACAGAGTCGTCATTCATTTTTAACGCAATCTGCAATGCTGTTTCGAGCCATACTAACCTGTCTGAAACATTTTTCTGATGTCGTGCGACAAAATAAGCTGAAATGAATTTTTCAAAGTCGTATACAGACTCCTCCCAAGCCTGGAGGAACAGTTTTCTCGCTTCTTCAGGTTTGCCAATTTTTTCCATGCCTATCCCGCGAAGACAAAGTCTGACGATATTGTTGTTTTGGTTAAATTCCATACCTACATATTTCATGAAGGAAATAAGCCTAAAACTAATTACGACATGGTAATCGGGCTGAGGATTCTTGGACAGAGCTTTATCAGCCTGATAGCTATGAAAAAAGCCGCGTAATAACGCGACTTTTTTCTTGGCGGGTGCGAAGGGATTCGAACCCTCGATCTTCTCCGTGACAGGGAGACGTGTTAACCGGGCTACACCACGCACCCAGGCGTTTGTGCCGCAAGAAAGTATCATACGCCGGTGCATGAAGCAAGAGGGGGTGCTACAGTGAAATTCCTCCGAATTCCTAACTTCCACCAAATATGTACGATCTCAACGGCAAAATCATCATCGTCACCGGCGCTTCCGCTGGCATCGGTTTAGCCACAGCGAAGCTCTTGGCCTCCAAAGGCGCCAAAATCGCGCTCGTCGCACGATCCAAAGATGTGCTCGACGAACTTGCGAAACAACTCCCCGACTCGTTCGTATCGCAGGCGGACATGAGCGATCCGACATCCATCAGCAAAATGGTCGACGACGTGAAGCAACACTACGGCCGCATCGACGTGTTGGTGAACAATGCCGGCCAAGGCATCTACGGCGCGATCGAGAACGTCGACGCCGAAGCCTACAAGCGCGTGATCGACCTGAACGTCATCGGCCCGTTGGTCGCCATGCAATGCGTCATCCCGATCATGCGCGCACAAGGCGGCGGACGGATCGTGAACATCAGCTCGATGCTCTCACGCATGGTCATCCCGCAACTCGGCGCCTACGCCTCGACCAAGTATGCCTTGAATGCGTTGTCACTCACGGCTCGCGCCGAACTTGAGAAGGACAATATCCTGGTCAGCATCATGTTGCCGGGATTGACGGCGACCGACTTCGGGAAGAACTCCATCAAATCGGACGCGGCTGCGCAATCGATGCAATCACGCGGCCGCGAAAACATGCCCGAACCGGACTCGGCGGACTTTGTCGCCGGCCGCATCCTTGCGTCGAT
>JBAQQZ010000031.1:0-11578 GCA_049295615.1 Patescibacteria group bacterium | reverse complement strand
GCTTTGGCGAGGCCTTCCTCGACCCAGCTCTTCATCGCCGCCGGTGCGCGTTTGATGGTTTCGTGGGTTTGCGGATCCATTTTCCCCAAGACCCAATCTTCCGTCTTGATGGGTGGCACTGGCCGTCCGACGCCGATCCGCAGCCGTGCGATATCGCTCCGCGCCATGCGTTCTTGGATAGATGCGATTCCATTATGCCCTGCGTCGCCGCCTTTGCCGAGGAACGCCAGCATCCCAGGTTCGAGGTCCAATTCATCTTGCACGATAAGCAGCTCGGCTGGCGCTACTTTATAGTAGGAAACAAGCCCTTGGACCGCATCGCCGGACAAATTCATGAACGTCTGCGGTTTTGCGAGCATGACGGTTTCCCCGTGGGGTGTCTTGGCTTTGGTGATGAGGGCCTTATGCGCCTTGTCGTTCGTCCACGGAAGACTCCCGGCAAGCAGGTCGATCGCCAAGAATCCCGCGTTGTGCCGGGTATCTTCATATTCTTTGCCAGGATTGCCGAGGCCGACGATGAGCTTCATACTCAATATCTTCCAACCATGCGTCCGATCGGTTTCTTGCGGCGCGTCGGGCGGTTCTTCATGTGCTCCGGCATGTCTTCGCGGACGAGCGGGGCGATGTGCGCTTTGACTTCGATCGGCGTGCCGTCGAACCCGAATTTTTCGCGCATGCGGTTTTCGAAGAAGCGCAACCAGGATTCGTGCAGATTGCCGCGTTGTCCGCGCACTTGGATGAGGAAGGTCGGCGGTTCGATGCCGATCTGGGTGATGTCGTGGATATATGGTGATTGCGGCCCGGAATCTTGGAGCGGTTTTTTGCGTGCGATAACCGTCTTCATGAAACGTTGCAAGGCGTTATAAGTGATCTGGCGGCGGCGTTCTTCGCGGATCTTGAAGGCCAAGTCAAGCAACGCCGTCGCGCGCAGGTTCTGGGTCGCGGACACGAAGACGATGGAGGCCCACGAGAGGAACGGGAACGTGCGGCGCATGCGCATCTCGTATTCTTTGGCCGTTTTGGTCGTCTTGTCTTCGATCAAGTCCCATTTGTTGACGACTATGACGAGCCCTTTCTTTTCTTCTTCCAGTAATCCTGCGAGGTGCTTGTCTTGGTCAAACGCGCCTTCTGACGCATCCACCACCAAGAAGGCCACGTCGGCACGGCGCAAGGCTTCGCGATTGCGTTCGAATGAGGCTTCTTCCACGCGGCCGTCGATCTTCGTGCGCTTGCGGATGCCGGCCGTGTCGACGAGCGTCACAGGTTCGCCTTTCCATTCGATGTGTGTGTCCATCGGTTCGCGCGTGGTGTGCGGGATGTCAGACACGATCACGCGTTCTTCACCCAAGATGGCATTCAGAAGCGACGATTTGCCGACGTTTGGCCGGCCCATGATCACGAGCTTCAAGCCTTGTGCGTCTTCGATGGGTTGCGGTGGCTTTTCCATCCGCACGAGCTCTTCGTAGATGCGGTCAAGCAGATCGCCGGCGCCGCGCCCGGTCGACGCCGAGCAGGGGACGGCTTCGCCGAAGTTCAAGCCCCACATTTCCTTTGAACCGGCTTCGCCAAAATCCTTCATGGTGTCCGTCTTGTTGACGACGAGCAGCACATGCTTGTTGAGCTTCTTGATGAGTTGCGCGAAGCTACGGTCCTGCGGCATGACGCCGGTCTTGGCGTCTGCCACGAACAGCACGAGGTCCGCCTCGCGCACGGCGAGCTCGGCTTGGTGCAAGATGCCGCGCCCGATCTCGTTGCCTTGGTCGGCGTCCATGCCGCCGGTGTCGACGAGCTCGATCGACGTCCCGCGCCACAAGACCGGCGCGTAATTGCGGTCACGCGTCGTATGCAGGATCGGGGAGACAATCGCCCGTCCGCTTTCGGTCAGCCGGTTCCAGAGTGTCGACTTGCCGACGTTTGAGCGTCCAACAATCGCGACGACAGGGAGTTTACGGGTTCGTTTGGCTGGCATAGTCGGTGGTGTTAGTGAGCATCCCGACGCTTGAGTCGCCCAAGATGATGAGGAATTGTGTGGCACTTGTCGTCAGTTTTTCGGTTGACCCATCATCTGCCAGGACCGTCAAATTCGTCGGGTCCGATGACGACACGTTGGCACTCAAGATCCGTTTGAGGCGTGCCAGCTCGTCTGGCAGCGCACCGTTCGTCAGGTCGTAGATCACGGTCTTTTGGTTGGTTCGTTCCGTGGCATTGCCGGTCGCGGCAATGGTATAGCCATCGGACTTGAGCTTGGTCGCGATTTCGGCGGCGAATCCCGTGCGCAACGTGCCGTTCTTGATCTCGATGGTCACGGGCACTTGCGGTTGGTCTTGCTTGGCGAGGTCTGCCGCCGACTCAAACGGGTCGGCCAACAGCGCGCGCAGCGGCGCCCAATCCGAATTCTTGGGGAACAGCATGAAGGCGCCTTCGATGTTGCCCGAGACGAGCTGCCCGTTGTTGCCGTCAGTCATCACGGTTGTCGTCAGGTTCTGTGGCGAGAAGTGGACGGCGAGCGGCGCGAGCTTCACCAAATCCCAGGCAGTCAAGTTGGTTTGGATGTGGCTCGAAATCGCCGTCCAGATGTCACTCATCGTTTTGGGGTTGCTCAACGTGCCAAGGCTCAACAACCGTTCGCGGACGGCTGACAGCACGAGCTCTTGGCGGCGGCTGCGCGCGAAGTCCGAGTCTTCACCGTTCGTGCCATGGCGCGAGCGAACGAATTCCAAGGCACGTGCGCCGTCCATGTGTTCTGCGCCTTTCGTGAAAGAGACGGTCTGGTAGTGGAACGGGTCTGGCCCGTCATCATCTGTTGGGAACGAACGGTCGACGAACGAGTTGGGGACGTTGATGTCGATCCCGCCAAGCGCATCCACCAAATCCGTAAACCCTTTGAAGTCGATCTTGACTACGCGGTCGATGCGCACGTTAAACAGTTTGGAGAAATCCTGCGCGGTCAGCTCCGCGCCTTGGCCAGGATGGTCCTCTTCGTTATACGCATTGACGGCATTGATCTTCTCGTAACGTCCTTGCCCCAAGGGATAGCCCAAGTCGCGTGGGATGGAAACGAGCCCCAATTTGTTGGTCGTCTCATCGAATGACGCGTAGATGATGGTGTCGGTCAGTTGCGGCCCGTCATGCCCATCGCCGCCGATGCCGAGCAACAGGACGTTCAGCTTGTTGTCCGGCGTCGCGATGGCTGCGGCGCCGTCCGCCGTCGTTCCACCCATCACGAACTGTTGGAGGTCCGAGAAGGTGAACATCTGCCCGACTTCGCTCAAGACATCAGTCCCACGGGTCGCTGCGCGGTACGAGGCGTCTGCCCCGAGAGTCGCAAAAAGCCCCACAAACAGGGTAAAACCAAGCGCAACCAGGACGGTCATGCGACGCGCCTTCCGTTCCGTTTGCTTGTCCAAAAGATTGATCTTGAGCATGTGCCAAAGAGTAGGGTGAATATAGCAGCCTACGGCGGTTTTGTGGAGGGTCAGGAGACCTGGGGAAAAACACGGCTTTTAACAATGCTGCGCATCCGCTCGGCGTAAGGGGATGTGGTATACTTGTGCGGAATGATTACGCTTCGAACAGGGAAGATCCGCGAGCTCGCGCAGAACATGCAGCGGGGAGTTGCGCGCGTATGGTTTCGCGTCCTTGAACTTCTCGAACGGCATCCGAGGCTTGCAGCGGTGGTGTTGTCGGTCGTCGGCGGCGTGACGTTGTTTGTCGCGCCGGCGTATGCGGATTCTGGGATTTTGAACCTGCTCACTGGAGTGTTGACGGCGAACGTCCTCGGGCCGACGTTCTTGGCGATTGCGGGCTTGCTGTATATTTTCGTCACCTTGGGGATGCTCATCAACATCCTCTTATCGTGGCTGTTGGTGCAGTTCGCTTCCTATAATGACTTCGTCAACGCGCCGGCGGTGGTGCTTGGTTGGCCGCTCGTGCGCGACATCGTCAACATGTTCTTCATCGTGGTGCTGCTCGTGGTCGCATTTTCGACCATCATCGGCTACCAAGAGTTCCATTACAAAAAAGTCCTGCCGAAATTGTTGTTGATGGTCGTGCTGATCAACTTTTCCAAGACGCTCGTCGGCATCATGATCGACTTTTCGCAGGTCATCACCTTAACCTTCGTCAACGGGTTCAAGCAGGCGGCGTTCGGCAACTTCACCAAGGCCTTCGGCATTTCGCAAATGTTGAATACCGCGCAGGCGACCGGCCAAAGCGTTGCTGGTGGCGCAGGGCAAGTGCTCACGACCATGGAGCAGGTCATCACCACGCTGGTGTTTGACATCGTGATCCTGTCTGTCACGGCGACCGTCCTGCTCATCATGTGCATCTACTTCTTGGTGCGCGTGGTGCTGCTCTGGATGCTCCTGATTTTTTCGCCGATCGCTTTTTTCTCGTTGGCGTTGCCCGGCAAGATGCAAAAAGCCATCTCCGCACTGTCGTCGGACTGGTGGTCGCGCTTGGGGTCGCTCTTGACCGGCGGGCCGATCGTCGCGTTTTTCTTGTGGTTGACCTTGGCCGTTGTCCAATCGAACGCCGCGCCATTTTCGGCGTTTTACCAGCAGTCATCTTCGACAGAATCCGCATCAATCAGCCCGACGCTCTCGACGGTCAGCAGCCCGACCAGCATCACGACCATGATGGTCGCGATCATCATGTTGTTGACGGGTTTGAATACGGCGGTGGCCGTGTCCAAGGCGGCGGCGCCAAAGCTCGGTGAGATCGCGCAGAGCATCAAATCATCCGGCGGGCCGGTGGGCGTGGCCAGCCGCTTTACGGGACGCCAAGTTGACCGCCGCTATAACGTCACCGGCCGCGTCGGTGCCAACCTCACGCAAGCCGGCCAATCGTTGGCGGCGCGCGGAGGCTTCATTGGTGGGCTGGCTGGAGGGGCGTTGGGCCGTGCGGGCGCAGCTTCCACGCGTTACGCCGCGGCCGAACGTGGGCAGATCTCCTCTGCTTTTGAATCACGGACAAAAGGCCACAGCCCCACACAAACGCTCCAGATGGTGGATTCAGAGATCGCATTTGCGAAATCAACGGGCAACAAGCGGTCGGCTGACGTATTGAGCGTCCAACGTGGGATGATCATGAAGGATGGTGAGTCCATCAAGGCCCGCACGAAGCAATATGAGATAGCAAACCTCGCCGCGCCAAAAGCCGCGGGGGACAGCGATGAGGAACACGAAGCGAAAGCGAAAGCGTTGGCAGCGTCCCGTGCCAACCATGAAGCTGCCGTCGCCGTCTCGGATGCTGTCACGGCTGCCGAAGCGCAAGGGAATACCAAGGCCGCGACTGACCTGAAGGAAGCTCAAGCCAAGAATCCTTCCCTGCAAGCGAACCTTGCTTCGCAATACAAACTGGCCGGCAATAAGATTGATGACTACAAACAGGCATTCAAGGACGTCAAGACGGATGCCTGGCAGGATTCCGGCACCTTCTTGGCCTACATGAAGGCGTCTGGTTTGGTCGATGACAAGACCGGCAAGATGAAAGACGGCTACCAAAATGATGATAAGTGGAAAGAGCTGACCTCTGCCGCTGGAGGGAACCGCACGAAGTATGTCCAAGCGCAGGCTCGCGCATTAGAAACGGATAAAGGGAGCGATCGCGCCAAGTTGCAGCTTGCCGCCATGGCCGATGGTGCGGATGCTGCAACAGTCACGGCAGGTGAACAGGCGCGTCAGTATGTCTCGTTTGGATCTTATAAGGAAACGGTCAAAGATGCTGCGGGCAACGATGTTACGAGGAATGTCCCATACACGGCATTCGCCGAAACAAAGCAAGGTGGCGAGGCGGCAATCCAGCACGGCGAGCGAAACATCGTGGACTTCGCCGACTTTAGCCGCAACCTCAATACGGGGATGCGTGACGGCTTGGAGCAGGCCCTCAATTCGGCTGGCCTTACGGGTTCAAAGTTTGAAGAACTTTTCCGTCGCCAGGGCCGCAGCGCGACGGCGGGTGATGCGAGCTTCATGTCACAGCCGGCGGTCGCGCGTGTTTATGCCAGCCCGCCAACTGCCGCATCCTACGCGACGGCAACGCCGAGCCAACAGAACGACATTCAAGTACTCGCACGTGGGCAAGCCTTGGGCATCGCGCCGCCAGCTGCCGCCCAGAAACTGGTCGTGGAATATGCCATGGACAACGCCGGTTCGGCAGATCCTGTCCAGGCCAAGCAGGCGTCGAATGTGGTCTCCAACATCAATGTGGAGGAGTTCAAGGACAACCCGAATATCCAAGAGGCGATCCTCGACGCAATTGATGGGAAGATGGACAAGATCGCCAGCCTGTACAAGGAATCCAAGAAAAATCCGGAGGAGATGAAAAAGATGGAGAACTTCATCAAGACGGTCAGGAAGGAGACTGGCAAGGCGGTGTCGGCTGCGGCAAGTTCTGGTACGGCAATCTCTGCAGCCGGTGCAAAATTGGACAAGATCGACAAGCAAATCGAGAAAGACAAAGTCCTCAATCGGATCGGCCAGCAGTCGAAGAAGAAAACATAACGGCGTATGCCCAGCGAACGCCAAACATATGATGGGTTTGCCGAGATGCCGGCAGGGCTGCGCAACTTCCTGTTGTCGGATGATTTTGACGCGCGGAATGCCACCGTCCAAAAGGCCTACAACCTCACGAAAGAACAGGCGGACGCGCTCTCAAGCTCCATCATGGATGCGGCCTTCAATGATTCATCCTTGCCGGAAGCCATCACCGCGATCAAGACGGCGCTCGTTCCCTCTGCCATCCCCGAAACCAACTGGCCGACGTTCTTGTCCGACATTCTCAAAAACGACATCTGGCCGTTACGTGACCTGTACGGCGATGAACTGACGCAGGTCATGGCTGCCAACAAGATCCAGAGTTCGGGTTGGCCCGGTTTTCGTGTGATCCTCAAGCCGTTGACCTATTCTGGTGCCGCATCCGAGATCGCGATGCAAGCAGGTTTTACGGTCATGTCGCCGCAACTCCGCGAACGGTTGCGTGACCTCGTGATGAGCAAAGCCAAAGGCGTGCGGTCAGATGCGCAAGTCCGCGATGTCATGATGCGTGGCGCGGATTATGGCGGGCTTGGCCTCGACCAAGCTGGCGCGGACCGCGCGATCGCGACCATGGGCCAATTGCTCTCCACGGCCGAGATCTTGTCTGAAGAAGAATATGCGGACTGGCTGGCGGCGGAGAACCGCAAGAAAGTCGACGCCATGGCGCGCACCCAAGTCCCACCGTCCGAAGACGATGCCGAGATCGCCAAGATCAAGGCCAACATGCCGGCGCCGCAACCCGCCACGCAACTCGATAAGGCGGTAGACGAGATTTTTGCCACAGCCCCGTCCAAACCTGGCGATGAGTACCTGGACCGCCGGCTCAAGTACATCATTTCGTCCCGTTTGCGTGATGTGCGAAGCCCGCTTGAGCTCAAGCAGCTCCTGATGCGTGATGCCAAGGTCGGTGGGCTGGGATTATCGCGCGAGGCCGCGGATGCCGTCGCCGCACAAGTCGAGGATGGCTACAAGAAATTCCACGAGCCGATCATGCAAGAAGAAAAGGCCAAGCTCGACGTGCAGATCGAAGAGCAGCATTTGAAGATCGAAGAGCGCAAGAAACAAGACGCCGAAGAACATGCGCAGTGGTACAAGGACAAGGTCCTGGCGCGCAAACAAGAAGAAGACCAGCGCGGCAAGCTCGCCGTGCAGATGAAGCAGTCGTTTGCGGCTGGGCTCACGCAGCCAATCGAAGCCCATCCCATGGATGTCAAAGAGCAGAAAGCCGAAACCGCACGGTTTGGCGAGATGGTGCCGGCGGTGTCTGCCGGGCCGTCACCGGTCACGGCGATTGCGGCCAACCCACTCGCGTCGGCGATGCCTGCACCGACCCAAACAACTGCCCCCGCCCAAGCCGCCCGTCCGGAAGTGAAGATCTCCAAAGCAAGCGCCGTGCTCCAGGCTGCGGCACCCGCCGGACGGCCGCGCATGGATGACATTTCCGCCGGGTACGTCGGTCCCAAGCTGACAGGCCCCGTGCGGGAGCTTAAGAACATGAGCCTGTCGGAATTCCGCCGGATCGCCAAGGACCCGCAGCAAGCGGCCGACAAGATCCTGCAACGCATCGACGTCTTGAGCCAGGAATCATTTGACCGCCGCGTCGAAGGGATCAAAGCCTGGCAAACCTGCCCGTTGCAGCAGGATTATATGAGCCTCGTGTCCAAATCGTTCGCCTCAGGCACGCCGGTTGCGCAACTCGCGGACGAAGAACGAAAGGCCGGCAAAGACGTCCCATCACCGGCAGAACTTGCGGCTATCATTACGCTGAATTCTAAGCTACACTTCTAGCGGAGGATATGCCCGAAAAGTTCATTGTCCCGCAATTCATCGACAAAGAGGACCAGATCTTGGGCCCGATCACGGTCCGGCAGTTTTTGATCTCGCTCATCACCGTTTTCACGATCTTCATCGCCTCGCGCATCTTGGCGTTCCCGTACTTTTTGGCCTACGCCATCATTGCCGCCGCTATTGGCGGGACGTTCGGGTTCATGAAGATCAACGGACAGCCGTTCCACATTTTTTTCCTCAACTTCTTGCAGACGACCATCCGCCCGCCGTTGCGCGTCTGGGACAAGCGCCCGACCGATGCCGAAGTCCGCTCATACCTCACCAAGGCCGACACCACGGCGCCTACCAAAGTCATCGCCCAAAAGCCGCGTCCCGAGAGCAGCCGCTTGCGGGACCTGTCGCTCGTCGTGAATACCGGCGGTGTCTACAAACCTGACGATAACGAATTCTAGCCTATGAATTTCGCGATCTGCTTGCGCTTCGGCCAAAAAAATCCTCGGCGTATACGGCATACGCCTGCGGTTTTTTCGTCCTCCAGCGCGGCGCATCTCATCGAAATGCATAGGCAAGAATCCTTATAGGTATGCAAAGCAAGAAACTCGCGGGCCCCAAACCAGGCGTTCCCTCACAGCGCTACCTTGATATTGCCGAGATCAAGGAAGACGTCGTCATCATGAAAGACGGCACCGTGCGTGCGGTGTTGCTCGTGTCGAGCATCAACTTTGCGCTCAAGTCGGTCGACGAGCAGAACGCCATCGTGCAGGCGTACATGCAATTCTTGAATGCGCTGGATTTCCCCATCCAGATCACCATCCAGTCGCGGCGCATGAACATCGACGAGTATTTGAGGAAGCTCTCCGAATCCGAACGCACGCAAACCAACGACCTGCTGCGCCGCCAGATCGCCGACTACCGCGATTATGTGAAGCAGCTGGTCGACCTGGGCGAGATCATGCAGAAGAAATTTTTCGTCGTCGTGCCGCTGGACCCGTCGACCGACAAGCAAAAAGGGTTCTTCGCGCGCATGCAAGAGATCCTGACGCCCTCCGTCGCCATCCACTTGTCGGACGAACGGTTCCGCAAGAACAAGGAGTCGCTGATGTTGCGCGTCAACACCATCATGGGTGGGTTGCAATCCATGTCGCTCAACGCCGCGATGCTCGATACGCAAAGCCTGATCGAGCTGTATTACACGGTATATAACCCTGAGCTCTTCGAGAGCGAGCGCATGACGAATACGCAGAAACTGCAGTTAGAAGGCTAAACGCATATGGCATTCCAAACCAAGGAAGAAAAACGCCCCGCCAGCCAAACCCTCACCGCAGGCGGCGTTGGGTTCAAAAAAGGCACGTCCAAGGCGGACGTCAAGAAGCAACAGCAGCAAGAGACGGTGCTGCTCGAGGAAGAACGCGTCTACCGCAAAGGCGTCGCCTCGATCAAGGACTTGATTGCGCCGAGCTCGATGAAAGTCGAGCCGAACTTCGTCCGATTTGGCGATGTCTGGGCGCGCACATTGTTCATCATCACGTACCCGCGCTATGTCACCGTCGGTTGGGCATCGCCGATCATCAACTTGAACGCGCAGATGGACGTGTCGATGTTCTTTTATCCCATCAAAGCCGACGTCATCCTGAAACAGCTCAAGAAGAAAGTCGGTATCTTGGAGTCGCAGATCACGAGCGACGCCGAAGCCGGCAAGCCGCGTGATCCGATCTCCGAAGTCGCCTTGCGCGACATTGAGCAGTTGCGCGACGACCTGACGCAGGGGATCGAGCACTTCTTCCAGTTCGCATTTTATTGCACGTTCTATTCCACGTCGCTTGAAGAGTTGGAGCGGTTGTCCACCAACGTCGAGTCCACGTTCGGTTCGATGTTGATCTATACCAAACGCGCGTATTTCCAGGCCGAGCAAGGCTTCAACTCCACGCTGCCGGTCGGCAACGACGAGCTGATGATCACCTTCAACATGAGCACGTCGCCGCTCGCGTCGTCATTCCCATTCACGTCCGCCGAACTCACGAGTGACAACGGCATCTTGTACGGCGTCAACCGGCACAACAACTCGCTCATCATTTTTGACCGGTTCTCGTTGCCGAATGCCAACGCCGTGATCTTTGCGACGTCAGGTGCAGGAAAATCCTACTCGGTCAAGCTTGAGATCCTGCGTTCGATGATGCTTGGCACGGACGTCATCGTCATCGACCCGGAAATGGAATATAAGCATTTGTCCGACGCCGTCGGTGGTACGTACATCAACATCGCCTTGTCGTCGCAGGCCAAGATCAACCCGTTTGACCTGCCGCGCCCGACGGGCGAAGAAGTGTCCGTTGAAGACATCATCCGGAGCGCCGTCATCACCGTGAAGGGCTTGCTCAAGCTGATGCTCGGCAAACTCACCGTCGCCGAAGACTCGATCCTTGACCGCGCGTTGCTCGAAACCTACGCCAAGAAAGACATCGTGCCGGGTGCGGATATCGCCAGCATCGAACCGCCGATCATGCAGGATTTCCAGGATATTTTGGAAGGCATGGAAGGCACGGGCGACCTCGTGTTACGCCTCAAGAAGTTCACCGAAGGCACGTTCGCCGGGCTCCTCAACTCACCGACGACGGTCAAGATGAATAACCAGCTTGTCACCTTTTCCGTTCGCGATTTGGAAGACGAACTGCGCCCGATGGCCATCTACACCATCGTCAACTACATTTGGAACGTGGTGCGCTCCGAACGCAAGAAACGCATCCTGTGCATCGACGAAGCCTGGTGGCTGATGCAACACGAAGACTCGGCCAAGTTCATCTTCGCGCTCGTCAAACGTTGCCGCAAATATTATCTTGGCATCACGACCATCACCCAAGACGTCAACGACTTCTTGACGTCACCGTATGGCCAAGCGATCGTAACTAACTCGTCGATGCAGCTCTTGCTCAAGCAATCGCCAGCGGCCATCGACCTCGTCGCTCGCGTGTTCTTGCTGACGCAGTCCGAAAAATATTTGCTGCTCGAATCCGGACGCGGTGAAGGCATCTTCTTCGCCGGCGCCAAGCATGCCGCCATCCAGATCGTCGCCTCATACACCGAAGACCAGATCGTCACGACCGACCCGAACCAGCTCCTCAAGATGGAAGCCGCTAAGAAGGAATTCCAGGAATCACTCGAAACGCAACCGGCCGCGTCCGTCCCTGCGGCACCCAAAATCTAGCCTATGGAAAAACGTACCAAACTCGCGCTCGTAATCATCGTGGCGCTCATCCTGC
>JBAQQZ010000030.1:0-2033 GCA_049295615.1 Patescibacteria group bacterium | reverse complement strand
CCGCGCAGCCGCGTCGCGTTGTCCACGTCGTAGTAGATTTCGGTCTTGTCCGTCGAGTAGAGGCGCAGCTTGCGGATCTGCGCGCGCTTCGCCCGGCGCACGATCGGCCCGACTCCGCTCGCCAGCCGCGTGCGCGTGCTCGGATCGGTCCAGCCGAGCGGGCTCGATCCGTAATTGCACCCGCGCGAGAACTGATGCGCGGCCGAAGCGTAGAAGCGCCCGAAGTAGAGGAAGCCGCCCGTGTTCTGCGGGTCGATCGCCTCGACGCGCATGATCCCGTAGGTGAGCGCCTGCGTGTCCCACCAAAGCGAGTGCGTCTTTACCCAGCTGTCTAGGTTAGGCGACGCCCAGTAGCGCTCGGGGAAGCTCCAGTGCGGAATCGGCGCACCGGACAGATCCATGTCGGGGCCGACCACGAAGTTGTCGCCCGCGATGCCCTGCACTTCGTTGAGCTTCCAGTAGCCGACGAGGCTGCCAGACGTCGAGATCTCCGCGCCCATGTCGGCGATCTCCTGCGCCGCGGTGCGCGCGCTGCTCCAGAGCCGCACGTCGTCGATCGACCCGTAGAATCGCTGCGACTCTGGCACGGAGAGCGTCAGCACATGCGGCGAGGTGACGAAGCCGCCGCCGAGTGTCGCGGTCGCCACGACGACGCCGTCGAGGATGATCTGGCAGGCGCCGCCGCTCGCGTTGTAGGTCACCGTGACGCGATGCCATTCTCCGTTGGGAATCGCCGCGGTCGCGATGTCGAGGCCGCCCGACGACCTCTTCAAATGGATTCGCCCGTCGGCGCCGAGCGTGACGAGCGCGTAGGCGCCAGCGGCGTTCGGGGCGAACTTCAGGATTCCGCGCTCCACGATGCCGCGCGAGTCGATTCGAACGCGGAAGCTGATCGAGAAGGTCGTGAGCGTGATCCACGCGGAATAGGAGCAGATCGCGGTTCCGGTGCCGCCCTGGAAGCGCAACGCCGCGCCCCAGCCGAGCGACGTGTCGAGGCGCGGCCCGGTGTCGAGTTCGGCGACCGATCCCGCAGCGCGCACGCGCCAAGAGGCCGTTCCGGTCATGTTCCCGAACAGCAGAGAGGCGAGATTGAACGGATACGCCGCGCCGCGGTCGTAGGTGATCGACATGCCGCCCGCGACCCCGGTCGTCTGCGCGCGGTCGCTCGGCTGCATCGTCTGGAGCCGCTCGGCGTCCTCGTCGCTGTCGAAGCCGGTGTAGGACAGGATCTCCGCGTAATCGCTCCAGTTAGGCGTGGCGAGGATCGGCGGGCCTTTGCCGAATGTTTCGGATGACATGGCCTAGTCCAACCGCGCGAACTCGCGACACCGACCGATGGAGTCGCCGCTCGTCACCTCGATCTGGCCCGAGTCGATCGGCCCATCGTATGTGACTTCGTAGGCGACCAACTCGAGCGTCAGAATGGTCGCTCTGCCAACCGTCGACCTGAGCGATATGGCGCGCACGCCTTTTACGCGCTTCCCGTCGATCTCGATCGTCGCCTTACCGATCTCGTCGACGACGATCTTTACATTCCTGCCTTCCACAGATCACCCCCACATCTGGAGCGGCGTCCGCCCAGCCGTCGTGCTCTCCCCGAGGCCGAGCACGAGATAGTCCCCCGGCTCGATGTCGTGCCCGAACTCGGTAACGTCGTCCGCAACGGTCACCGTGTCGCCCTCGCGGATGAGCCACTGATGGCCGATCACGTTGAGCACGTAGTCGTCGCGGTCTTCGCTCGTGAGCGCTCCGGCGCGGTCCGCCTCCGCCTGTGCGGCGGTGCCGTCGTCCATGAGCGTCTCGATCGACGCCTGATTCGGCGACCCGTGCGCATCGCGAACCGTCGTGTTCTCGAACAGCGCGTCGTGCCGAAATTCCTGCGTCACGAAGTCGCGCTCGGCCGCGGTGATGCCGACCACGCTGCCGGTCACGTCATCGGAGAGCGTTTGCCAGCAGCGCTGATGCGCGAGCTTCCACTGCCAGAACGCGGCTTGCGTGCGCACCCGCTCGAGCCCGTCGATCTGGAAGCCGCG
>JBAQQZ010000029.1:0-28127 GCA_049295615.1 Patescibacteria group bacterium | reverse complement strand
CGGTCGCGTCCTCCGGCAGCTCGTCAGCAACGACGGGCAGCGGCGGCGGGGCGTGCGTCCCGGTGATCACCGCGAAGGTTCACGACTCGGCGGACGGCGACGTCACGCCCGGGACGAAGGGCTTTCGTGCAGTATCCATGACGCTCACCGCGTCCGACTGCGCCGATGTGGAGGTCAGCCGCATGGACTTCCAGCTCGGCGACCTGTCGAACGGCGACCCGACGGATCCGACGCCCTTCTGCTCGGCGCCCTGCGCGGCGCCGTCGGACTGGAACTTCGGCAACGTGAAGGTCATGCAGCACGGCGTCGGCAACACGGTCATGGGACCCGAGGAATTCAAGACGGGGACGAGCAGCCAGCCCGCCCTCGCCAGTTTCTTCGATCCCTTTACCCTCCCGGCAGGTTCCACTCTCGAGCTCGACATCGTGCTCGACGTGGCCAACCCGCTCAAGACCGACATCGTAGACCAGGACTTCCGCCTGTACTTCCTCGGCTTGGGGACGACCCAGCCGGGTACGATCTTGGAGGTCGATCCCCAGACCGGGGATCCGGCGTTCACGGTCGTGGGATCCAAGCTTAAGATCACGCTCGACCCGGCTACGCCGAAGTCGCAGATCGTGGTCGGCGGCAAGGACGAGTGGGTTCCATTCAGCCGATACACGGTGAAGAACCTCACGAGTGAGCAGCAGATGGTGGTCACGGCAGGAGCAGCTCTCGAAGCTGGCAGTATCAGTTCCGACGTGGCTGACTTTACGGATGTGGCACTTGCAATGAACGGCAACGTGCTCTTCACGCAACAGGCAACCGCCGGGGTGATGTTCTTGCTCGATGGCGCTCCCTTCCCGATCGCGGCAAACGCATCGGTCACGCTCGAGGTCTGGGGCAAGATGGCGAGCGTCTCCTCGAGTGCAACTTGTCCTTCGGGACACGGATGTGCACGCAGTGGACACACGCCCGCCATGCGACTCGAAGATCTGCAATTGGCTAGTGATCCGGCAGGCATCTACCAGGACGGTGACCCAATCTCTCCGCCTGCGATGGTCCTGCGCAAGTCGCAACCCATCGTGACCAAGCAGGCGCTGTCGAGCACGACGCTCGCTAACATCGACCAGGACCTCATCACGTTCCAGGTTGCCGCGGACGCCGCCGGAGCGATCGCCTTCAAGGAGTTCCACTTTGGCTTCGCAGTATCACCTGGGCTGACCCTGACGAACTTCCGTCTGCGCCGCGGCGCGACGGATATCGACAGCGCGGCCTACGCCACCGAGATCGATCAATGCGATTCGATGGGATCGAATTGCAGCGATAATGGAACCTCGATCATCGGCGGCGCGTTCAGCCAGGCTTCGCTGTCTGTCGGCTTCGCTCCCGGCCAGGAGGAGACGATCGCTGGCTCCGGGAACGTCTACACGCTTCACGCAACGGTGAGCAACGTGGTTCCCGGGAACCAAGTCACCGTTACGGTCGATGCTGATTCAAGCCTCGCCGACATCGCAACGGGCTATCTCGCGTTCGACCGTCCCGGCGTCTACCTCCTCCTCGATGCGCGTTCGAACTTGATCAGGGACGACAGTTTCACCTGGTCGGACCTTTCGGAGGTACCGCATTCCCCCGGCGGCAACTCGAGCAGCTCGGTCGACTGGACGAATAGCGTCCTCGTCCTTGGCCTGCCGCTGTCGCAGACGCTCGCGCTTTAGTTCTCCAACACACCCTCCTTCCTTAACCCCGACGAGATTCTTCGTCGGGGTGTTTTTTATCCCGATTCGTGAGACGCCCCTCCTTCACCAGGGTTGACCTCTGTGTTTTTACGTGATAAATCTGCGCTGTGCCAACAAACACAGTGGACCTTTTCCAGGGAGAGTCCCGCATGAACAACCGCAACTCGTTCCCGATCCTCGATGCGACTTCCGCGCGTTTGCGGATCGCCTTCAGCGTCTTCCTGTTCGTTGTCGCCGTCGCCGGCCTCATCGCGTGCTTCAAGCTTGAAGCGGCGGACACGACGATGCACCTGTTCATGGTGGTGTTCGTCGCATTGACGGGCATGCACCTCATCAATACTTACCGTCGCCTGCGCCGCTAGCTGACGACGCTTTCCAAGCCCTGCAGGAATCTGCGGGGTTTGCCATTTTTAAAAGAAAACCATTGACAAAAGCGCAATTTTGCCGTATAAGGAAAGTGGATCTGACCCGTTCAAAGGAGTTCTTCAATGCAGGACCAACCTGGTAGCCCGTACCGTCGGCCTGGCGCGTTTGCTGCCTCGGCGTCCCGTACGCTTCGCGAGTCCGTCGAGCTGGTGCTCGGCCTCGCGCTGATCTTCGGCGTCGCCGCCATCGCTCATGCGGCCATTGTCGCCTACGACGGCGACCTTGTCGTCTCGAGTGCTGTCTGCCTCGGAGCCTTGGCGATGGGGATCGGTATCTTCAGCTTCTTCAAGAAGCGCGAAGACTTGGCCTTATCGGGCGGCAAGTGATCGCGCTCCTGTCCGCCGTGCTGCCACTCATCGGCATAACGGCGCTTATCCTCTGGATCTTTACTCGTCGGTGACGAAGTCTGACCAGTCACAGTCCACCTCGCGTGGCAACCCCGCACTTCTCGCGGGGTTTTTTAATTCGTCGTCAATCCGGATTTTGTCAGTCCCGGGATCGCCATCATCCAACGCTCGACGCGCATCCGTTCGGAACCTTCAAAATCGTACCAGACTTTTTCAAACTCGCTGATCGGCATGGTCAGCGTCCCTTCATCGCGTTCCGGGTCCATCATCGAGATCATGTCATCTGTCACTTCGTAGACCACGGAATAGTGGTCGTCCGGTTCGCCATGCTCGGAATACCAGCCGACGATCACGGGGATTTCTTTTTCGACGAGTTCGCGCAACTCTTCGATGGTCGCATTGTCTTTGGCTATCGGGTCTTCCCCGATTTCGTTGGCGGCCTTGATCAGCCCGACGTGGTCCGTCCCCTTTTCGACGGTTGCGTCACACAGTTCGGACAGCTCTTCTTCGCTGAATTCTCGGCCGTAATGGTCGAGCAGGATTTTCAAACTTGCCGGGCCGCACAGGCCGGGCGATTGGCGGAATGGGTTGAGTGGTTGCATGTGTGTATATTATCCCCGGATAAAATCTGCGACGCCGTCTTTGCGCCGTGCCGCACGTTCGATGGCGACCGCCAGGTCGTGTGCATCATCATACAGCATTCCTTTTGACATGCGCTCGCGTTCTTCGAGTTCGTGCACCATTGTGTATTTCCATTCTTGTGGGTCAGAGCGCGTATCAATCCAAATTTCCCGTTTTGGGATGTAGGGATAGACGAGGTCGTGTCCACCGAGCAAAAAGTATGGGTCCAAGTTTTTGCGAATGATGGCGCCGTCGACATGACAAATGCGCAGCATCCCTTTCTTGAGCGTCTTGGTCGACACGATCTTGATGCCTGCTTTCGTCGTAAGCGTCTTCTTCGCTTGCGCTCGGATCAGGCGGAACGGCTTCCCACGCATGGCACGTTCGAGCTTTACGAGGGCGAGGAACAAGGGCTTTTCGTTTTTCAAGAAACGGTCGATCCATAGCTCACCCAGCGGGATATAAGGGAAATCCGCATGCGTGCCCACGCCGCTGAAGTCCGTGTCGATGGTATTGCGGATTTTGGCCGCATTGACGATTTTGACGGTCATACGCACGGAGCATACTCTGCATCGATTCCATTGACAAAAACGCAAAATGGTAGTAGATTCGGTTTGTGCTCAATGTCGTGCACCTTTTGATAAGGAGAATCGGATGAGGTTCATGAAAACGGCAGTGCTCCGTCAGCGGCGGTTCGAGGCATTCGCACAGGCCGTGAAGCTCTACGCCGGTGAGGATCGCTACACGGCCGACGTCCGCGAGACGTTGACTGAGTGCCTCTACCAACATCCCGTCGAGGACGTCCTCGAGCGGTTTTCACCCGCCGAGATCGCAGCCATCCTGTCGGCGTCGGTTACGGTGAACCAGACGGTGCTCATGTTCGTCGAGCATTTCCCTCCGGGGTCGCTCCTCCAGCACAACCTCCACGATCTCGACGATGGCGAGATGCTTCCGCTCATCGCCGACCCGCGTCATCCGGCCGCCTGGTTCCTCCGCAACCTCGTATGGGGCGGGGTCATGGCGTGCGAAGCGTACAAGCAGATCACTCAGCTGCTCGTCGACGCGGCACAGGAACCCTCCCTCAAGCGCTTCCTGCCCCTCCTCAACTGAAGCACTTCCCAGCTCGACCCCGTCTCTGCGCATGCGCCGAGCGGGGTCTTGTCTTATGTGTGCGTCTTTCGTCGTGCACCGGTTCGGTCAACCAGAAAAATAATTGGAAAAACGAGTGTCGCATTCAGGATACGCTTCCAGCGTGAGGGCTCATGGATGATGCGATACAGCCACTCCAACCCGAAATCGCGGAAGACTTTTGGCGCGCGTTTTTTTGTCTCGGACCAATAATCAATCGTCCCACCGACTCCGATGGCGACTTTGACGCTCGGAAAATCTTGCAGGTGTTTTGCGATCCACGTCTCCTGTTTGGGTGCGCCAAACCCAACAAGTAGGATGTCCGGCGCATATTGCGTCAAGCGGAAACGCATTTCCGCCGTCGCCTCATCATCCGTCCCGTCGTTCTGGATGATGCCGCCGCGTTCCGCGAAGATGGAAAGTTCCGGATACGCTTGGCGCAGCTTCCATGAGGCCTTGTCCGCATTCCCCTCTTCGCCGCCAACGACGGCGACTTTCCAGTCGCGTTGCATGCACACTTGGATGAGCCGCTCCGCAAAATCAACGCCGGTCACGCGCGTCGGATTTGCCCCGACAAGCAAACCCGCGAGCTTCAACCCAAAACTATCGACGAGCCGCATGTCGGCGCTGCGCAGGACGTTCCAATACGCAGGATCCTTTCGCGCCTCAAGCAAGATTTCCGGATTCGCCGTCACGACCATTGTTTGTGCGCCATGAAGCAGCGCATCATCGATGCGCTTCATCGCTTCATCCGCGGTGATCCCGTTGATCACCAGGCCAAAGCATTCAAACGTCGAGCGGGAAGACATACAGGTTGGTGTAATGCGAACCGTCTTGCTGGTGCGCGCTCTTGATGATGGCAACCTCTTTTGGTTCCCAGGCGATGTCATCAAACGGCTGCGACCAGGCTTCGAGCAATGATCCCTTTTGCCCGCGCGTGATTGAAATATGCGGCAGCCAGGGTTTGCGGTCAACGTTCGGCGCGACGAGCGACACCATGTCGCGCAGGTCCATCACGAAGCGTCCCCATTCTGCTTTCTTTTCCGGTTCCGCGAGCGCAACGATGCGTGCCGGTTTTTTCTTGGGGAACGTCTCAAATGTCTTGATATGAAACGCCCCTCCTGGCGGACGGGCGACGGCTTTTTCGATGATTTGGCGCAGCGGCTCGATGTTGTCTTCGGCCACCTCGTCGAGGAACGCCAAGGTCACGTGCCACAGCGACGAACGCATCGGACGTTCCCCGGCCGGATGGCCGGACGTCATTTTCCAGGCGTTTTGCAGTTCTTCCTGGACGTGTTCGGGAAGCGTAAGTCCGATGAAAAGTCGCATATCCCATTATACCGGATTCTCATCCGGCGGCAGGTTTGCGCCGTCGATGGTCGGCACGCGCGCCGAACCGCGGTGCTTATACGCGACGCGGTGGCGTGCAAACTCGCGGTCCAGCGCCGCCAGCGCCGCCGCATAAGACTCGTCATTCGCATTGGCCGCTTGTTTCATGACAGCTTCCGCCCGTGCTTTGGCCTCTTCAATCACCTCTAATTTCAGTTCAAACCCGCGCTCCGCCGTATCTGCCAGCACGCGGACATTGTCGCCAGCTGAAACCTCGATGAACCCGCCAGACACGGCGACGTCTTCTTCCACGGACCCTTTCTTGAGCTTCGCCACGCCAGCAACGAGAGTCGCAACGAGCGGGATGTGGTTCGGCAAGACCGTAATCTCGCCCATCGCCGTCGGCAGGGTCACTTGGTCGACGTCTTGCTTGAAGACGACGCGTTCTGGGGTGATGAGTTCGAGGTGGATCATGGCTACAGCGTCACTTCATCGATGCTGCCCTTCATATAGAACGACTGTTCCGGTTTGTCGTCGTGTTTGCCTTCGAGGATTTCTTCGAAGCTGCGGATCGTGTCCTCAAGCTTCACATACTTGCCTGGGTTTCCGGTGAAGACTTCGGCTACGTGGAACGGCTGCGACAGGAACTTTTGGATCTTACGCGCGCGTGTGACCGTCTTCTTGTCGTCTTCCGACAGCTCTTCCATGCCCAAGATCGCAATGATGTCCTGCAAGTCCTTATAGCGTTGCAACACGCGTTGCACGCCACGCGCCACGTTGTAGTGGCGTTCGCCGACGATTTGCCGGTCAAGGATGGTCGACGATGAGTCGAGCGGGTCCACCGCCGGATAGATGCCGAGTTCAGACAACGAACGTGCGAGCACGACGGTCGAGTCGAGGTGGTTGAACGTCGTGGCCGGCGCCGGGTCGGTCAAGTCATCGGCCGGCACATACACGGCTTGCACCGACGTGATCGAGCCTTTGGTCGTCGACGTGATGCGTTCTTGCAACCCGCCCATTTCGGTGGCGAGCGTCGGTTGGTAGCCCACGGCCGATGGGATGCGCCCGAGCAATGCGGACACTTCGGAGCCAGCTTGCGTAAAGCGGAAGATGTTGTCGATGAAGAACAGCACGTCCTGGTTTTCCTCGTCGCGGAAATATTCGGCCATGGTCAACCCTGTCAACGCCACACGTGCGCGTGCGCCCGGCGGTTCATTCATTTGGCCGAACACGAGCGTCGTCTTGTCGAGCACGCCGGACTCATGCATTTCGCGGTACAAGTCGTTGCCTTCACGCGAACGTTCACCGACACCGGCGAACACCGAAAAACCACCATGTTCGCTCGCAATGTTGCGGATGAGTTCCATGATGATGACCGTTTTGCCGACACCTGCGCCGCCGAACAAGCCTACTTTTCCGCCTTTCAAAAATGGGCAGATCAGGTCGATAACCTTGATGCCGGTTTCCAAAATTTCCGTCTTGGTGGATTGTTCGGTGAATGGCGGCGCACTGCGGTGGATCGGGAGCGTGTGCTTGGCATTGACGGGCTTCAGGTTGTCGATGATCTCGCCTGTGACGCCGAACATGCGGCCAAGCGTCTCCTTGCCGACGGGGACGCTGATCGGCGCTCCGGTGTCCGCGACTTTCAAGCCGCGCGTCAACCCATCCGTCGATGACATGGCGATGGTGCGCACTTCCCCGCCGCCGAGGTGCTGCTCGACTTCAAGGACGAGCGTCTTGCCGCCATTCTCGACGGTCAACGCGCTGTAGATCGGCGGAGGGTCGCCTTCAAACGCCACGTCGACGACGGGCCCGATGACTTGTGTGATGTTTCCGTGTTTCATATGTGTGGTTATTCGATGGCGGCCTTGCCTGCGCTGATTTCTGAAATTTCCCGTGTGATGCTCGCTTGCCGTGCCTGGTTGTAGGTGAAGGTGAGGTCTTGCAGCATGTCCGAGGCATTGTCCGTGGCGCTCCGCATGGCCATCATGCGCGCCGAGTGTTCCGAGGCGGAGGCTTCGAGGAGCGTTTGGTACATCCGCATTTCGAGGAGCCGCGGCAAGAGCGTTTCGAGGACTTCATCGGCGTTTGGTTCAAAGAGCAAGTCCGGTTCTTCTTGTTGCTTGCGATAGAATGTCGGTTTTGTCTCTTCGCCTTCTTCTTGTTCCTTCGGCAACTGGTCTTCCGGCGTGATCGGCAGGAGCTGTGTCACGATCGGGATTTGCGTCACGGCACTTTTGAAATCCGTGTAGGCGACGAACACGCGGTCAACGTCGCCGGCCATGAACGCGTCAAAGGCGAGCTTCCCGATGGGTGTCGTGCGTTCAAACGACGGGGCATTCGAGATCGCCTCAAACGAGGCGATGATCTGGTAGCCTGCGCGTTTGACGGCCAATTCCGCGCGCCGGCCGACGGTCACGATGCGGATGTCCGATTCGCCGCGTTGGCGCAAGAACTCCAGCGTTTTCTTGATGATCTGGGCATTGAAGCCGCCGCACAACCCGCGGTCCGAGGCCGCAATGACGACCATGGCGGTGCGCGACGCGCTCCGTCCCACGAGCAACGGATGGCTCTTGGCGTCGACCAAGCCGCGCACGCGGTCCGTCAACTCGCGGATCGTTGCCGAATAATTCCTGGAACTCTGCGCCATCTGCACCGACTTGCGCATCTTGGCGGCAGCCACAAGCTCCATCGCTTTCGTGATTTTCTTTGTGTTGGCGACGGACTTGATCCGCCGCTTGATGACGCGGGGGGAAACGGCCATGTTTATTTCATTGAGGCAAACGTCTTGTTCCAGGATTCAAGCGCGGCCTTGAGCGTGGATTCGATCTCCGGTTCCATGGCCTTCTTTTCCGCCAGCGCTTGCAGCATGTCGGCATAATCCGCATCGAGGAACGAGTGCAGGCCATTTTCCCAATCCTTGATCTTCGCGACTTCGATCCCGTCGGCGTAGCCTTTCGTGACACCATAGAGCGCCGCCACCTGGTGCTGCATCGACATCGGCATGTATTGGTCTTGCTTCAAGACTTCGGTGATGCGGCGTCCGCGCTCGATCTGGTTCTTGGTGGCCTGGTCGAGGTCGGTCGCGAATTGCGAAAACGCTTCCAACTCGCGGAACTGCGCCAGTTCAAGGCGCACCGGCCCGGCGATCTTCTTCATCGCTTTTGTCTGTGCAGCACCGCCGACGCGTGACACGGACAATCCGACATTCACCGCCGGACGGATGCCCTTGTAGAATAAATCGCCTTCCAAGAAAATTTGGCCGTCGGTGATCGAGATGACGTTCGTCGGGATGTAGGCCGAGATGTCACCGGCCTGCGTTTCGATGATCGGCAACGCCGTGATTGATCCCCCGCCGTTTTCCTTGGTCACGCGGCAGGCGCGCTCAAGCAAACGCGAGTGGAGGTAAAACACGTCGCCGGGATAGGCTTCACGTCCTGGCGGACGGCGCAAAAGCAATGACACTTCGCGGTAGGCCCAAGCATGCTTCGAGAGGTCGTCGTACACGACGAGCACGTCCTTGCCTTGGTCCATGAAGAACTCGCCGATGGCGCAACCAGCATAGGGTGCAATGTATTGCACGGATGCCGGGTCAGATGCTCCAGCCACGACGATCGTGGTGTATTCCATGGCTCCCGCTTCTTCCAGCTTCGCCATGATCTTGGCGACTTTTGATTCCTTTTGGCCGATGGCGACGTAGACGCACACCACGCCTTGGCCTTTTTGGTTGATGATGGTGTCGATCGCGATAGCCGTCTTGCCCGTTTGGCGGTCGCCAATGATGAGCTCGCGCTGCCCGCGCCCGATCGGGATCATGGCGTCGATCGCCTTGATGCCCGTCATGAGCGGAACGTTGACCGGTTCGCGCGTCATCACGCCCGGCGCGACTTTTTCAATCGGGTAATCTTTCGGCTTCTTGAGCGCGCCTTTGCCGTCGATCGGCTCACCAAGCGGGTTCACCACGCGCCCGACGATGTCGTCCGACACCGGCACCGACAAGATGCGTCCCGTCGCTTCCACTTTTTGCCCGGCGCTCACGCCTTGCGGCTCTCCCAAGATCATCGCGCCGACGCGGTCATGTTCGAGGTTCAAGACGACGCCCGAGACGCCGCTTTCGAACTTCAAGATCTCCAGCGCCTTGGCATTCGCCAAGCCGGAAATCGACGCGATCCCGTCGCCGACGTCGCGCACCACGCCTGCTTCCATGGCCTCGCCTTTGGGCTGGAAATCCTTGATCTGTTCGCGCAGGCGTTCCGCGATCTTAGCGGCGGCCGTGACGTTTTTGAGTTGTTGTTCTGGCATATGTTTCAGTGTGGAGTGTTAGGACGCGAGCGTTGAAGCCAACCGTTTGCATGTTCCGGCGATGCTGCCGTCAAACAGCCAGCCGTCGACGTTCACGACGAAGCCGCCGATGAGTTTGGGGTCGATGTGCGTGACGAGTTCGACCGTGCCGCCGAATTTTTCGGCCAATGTCTTTTCGAGCGCGTGGCGTTCGTCTGCTTTCAGTTCGACCGCGCTCGTGACGGCTGCGCGACGGTGGTCGGCGCGTTCTTTCGCCGCGGACGTGACGGCGGCGGAAAACGCGTCCAGCTCATTGAGTAATGAGGCTTCTTGTAACACGAGCAGCGCATTGACGACCGGTTCACTTACCTGTCCCTTCAGTGCATCTTGCAACGCCTTGCGGCGGTGCGCCATCGAGAGAGCCGAATCATTCAGCGTGATCAGCGACTGTCGGTCGGCAGCGAACGCTTCACGCACATGGTGCAAGCCCATGAGCGCTTCAGGCAGTCCTTTTTCGTGCGCCGCGACGTCTATCAGGGCGGCAGCGATGTCTTTCAATTGTCGGGTTGGAGTCGCCATAATTATGCGCGTTCGAGGTCCTTGACCGCGCGTTCGATCAGTTCGTGTTGGCCTTTCTCGTCCATGTTAGATGCGACCTTCTGCGTGGCCATGGCGACAAGTTTTCCGATGTCGCCTTTGAGCGCGTCAAACGTCGCTTCGCGCTCGGCCTTCAGGCGGTCCTTGGCTTCCATCGCGATCTTCTCGATTTCCGTCTTTGTCTCCGCCAGTTTTTCCTTGCGCAGCGTTTCAGCCTGCCCTTTGGCAGTTTCGAGGAACGCATGTGCTTCGGCACGTGCCGCTTGGATGATCCGTTCCTTTTCGGCTGACGCGCTCGAGAACGCGTCTTCCGCACGTTTTGCGTTGTCGATGCCGTCTTGGATCTCCTTGGTGCGCTTGTCCATCATCGCCACGAGCGGCGTATAGACCCACTTCCACATCACGAGGAGGACGATCACGAAGTTGATGAGCTGCGCAATAAGCAGCCCGCCATTGATGCCGAGTGTCCCGAGGACGTTGGTGCTTGCAGTTGGGTCCATATGTTCGTTTCAGTCCGCATCCCGATCCGCCGCGGCGGATCAGGATGCGAGTCAAACGACGATTACAAGGTGAAGACGACGACCAGCGCGTAAATGGCGATGGCTTCCGCGAACGCGGCGCCGAGCAACATCGGCACGAACAGCTTGCCGGCAGCTTCCGGGTTGCGGCCGATGGCTTCCATGGCCTTGCTGACGATCTTGCCGATGGCAAGCGCGGGGAAGATGCCGCCGATCGCGATCGTGGCGCCTTTCACGAGGATGGTGAGGGACTGTGGGTCCATAAAGTATCTGGTGTTCGGTCGACGATGAAACAGGTTGGGTTTTTAACGTCGCCTACTTGCCCGATTAAGAATGAATGCGTCGCTGCGTCTCGGTGGAGGCGAAGCGGCGTTCCATGCCTAATGCGTTTCCAAACCGACAGCTTCGGTCATGTGCGCTGGGTCATGCACGTCATCATGTTCCTCATCGCCGTGCGGGCTGTCCGTCGCAACCGTCAAATAAACCAGCACTAGCAAGGCAAACACGCTGGCTTGCACCACGCCGACCAGGAGTTCCATCGCCATGAACGGCAACGGGATGAAATACGCGACCAGCCCTGTGATGACGGTCAACAAGACTTCACCGGCAAACACGTTGCCGAACAGACGCAGCGACAGCGAGACGACCTTGGCGATCTCCGAAAAGATTTCGATCAGGCCAACCATGAATTCGACGATCGCCGTTAACATCTTTACGGGGTTCAGCGACTTGACCGCCTTCCAGATGGTGCCGAGTTGGATGTATTTGTTGGCGTGGACGAAGAAGCCGAGCGTGATGATGCCGAAGACGTGGGTTGCAAGCACCGACAAGATTGCCATCGCCAGCGTCAGGTTCAAGTCGCTGTTCGCCGAACGCATGATCGGCACGAGTTGGAGATGGCCGGCGACCATCTGCCACACGCCAACCGAACCGGAGCCCGGCAACAAGCCAAACCAGTTTGAGACCAAGATGAACATGAACAACGTGCCGACGAGCGGCAAAAAGCGTTTCGATTTTTCGCGGTCGTGCGTCACTTGGTCAAAGTAGCCAAGCAAGAATTCGACTAACGTTTCAAACGCGTTCTGCAATTTGCCAGGGATTTTTGAAATGCGGTTACGCAAGAAAAAGGCGAAGCAGACAAACAGCAGCGTCACGATCGTTGAATTGACGTAGGTATTGGTGACGCCAAAAGACCCAATGTGGAAAATCGTTTCAGCGGCGATCGGGGGGATGTCCATGCTTAGAGTCGTTTGCTGATGTCTTTGCCTTTGCGCATGACGATGATGTAGACCACGATCAGCGCGAGCACCAGGCCGACCACCGTGAACCACGGGCTGGTCGAATACCGTTTATCGAGCCAGCGGCCGGCCAAGGCGAACAGCGTCGTCGGAACCGCAATGCCGAGCAGGATATCCCACACCCATTCCATGGCTTCCCACGGCGTCGGATCGGCCTTTTTCGGCTTATTTTCCGGCATAAAAAGACGCCAAGAGCTTATCGGGAAATGGGAAATGAGTCAATCTTGGGCAAAAAACTACAGAACCTAGCTTCCAAGACAAATAGGTGCAGGTTGCATATGACCCCAAAAAGCAGCAAAAACGAGATAGATCATGAGAAGCACGGCAAGACTTGTCAGATATACCAAAAACCCTCCAACGATCTTATTTTTGAGCTTCCCTGTTCTGAATAACCAATCTGAAAAGATAAAAATGATGACCCAATGGATGCCTGCGGTCAGAAGCAGAAACACATAATCCGAAAGAAGCTGGTTTGCGTTTGGCCCTACGAGTTGAATTGCTTGCTGGATATCAAAGGGGCAGCTTGGTGCAAGCAGTTGAATGATGCCTCCGACAAAAAGAGTTGCGCTATCAACAATGAGCCCTGGAGTAACGAGAAGAATAGATACGATTCGAAGGCTCTGGAAAGCATTGCTTGATTCTTCTATAAGCTTAATTGTAAGAATGATGCCTAGATTAACGGATGTGACCAAGGCAAATGCTTTAAGTGCTGCGCCAACAAAGTTCGTGAAAAAACGTCTTTCACGATTCATACCTTAAACAGCCTTCTCGTATTCTCTGTCGTCTGCTTCGCGATCGTTTCAAGATCAATCTTCCTCAACTCTGCAATTTTCTGCGCCACAAATTCCACGTACGCCGGCTCGTTCCGCTCTCCGCGATGCGGCACGGGCGTCAAATAAGGCGAATCCGTCTCGACGAGCATCTGTTCAAGCGGCATGCGTTCGATCACGCGTTGCACGAGTGTTTCAGGGTCTTGTGATTTTTTTGGAGGAAACGTGATGATTCCAGTGAATGACAAATGAAGACCAAGATCGAGCAAGGGTTTTGCCTCTGCCCATGTTCCCGTAAAGCAATGCACGACTCCTCGGACGGGCCCGTTCGTCGTTTGTTCGTCTTGGATGATTTCTGCGAGACGCGTCAATGCGTCACGGCAATGGATGATGACGGGAAGCTCGAGACGCCGCGCCAGCGCGATCTGCTCGCGCAGTCCCCTTTCCTGTTTTTCTTTTCCTGCTGCGATGTCAGTCCCTTCATCCATCCGGAAAAAGTCCAAGCCCGTCTCGCCGATGGCGACGACTTTTTTTGATGAGCGTGCAACTTTTTCTAATTCTTCGATTGAGTAGATGTCCGCATCCCCTTCTGCTTCGTCGTGGTACGTGCTCGTGAAATGTTCCGGATGGTATCCGACGGCTGCCCAGACTCCGTCGGTCTTGTCCGCGAATTCAACCGCGCTTTTACTTGTCCCGATTGTCGTGCCGACAGTAATCCCCCAAATTCCCTTGGACTTCATGCGCAGCAAAACATCCGCACGGTCAGTGTCGTACGGCGGGAAATGGATGTGGCAATGCGAATCAATGAGGAACGGCGTCACAGCAAGACTCCAAGGAAAATATGGAACACGGCCAAGATCCACTGCGCGACAGCCGACGGTGCAAGCCATGCCGTGATCGACGGGATAAGCGGGAACGTCAGCAACAAGTAGATGACGCCACCAACGATCAGCACGCCTTCAAAAAATCCGAGGATCAAGCCGAGCAAGGAGTTGATGGATTTGAGGAATGGCAAGATCGACAAGATGCGGAACACTCCGTCGACCAGCACGAATGCCAAACCGACCAAATGCGAAATCACAACGTAGATGATCAGGAACGTCAAAACTTTTGCCCAGCCAAGCGGCATGAAAACGGCAAGGAAGCCGCTGGCACCGATATACCAGGCATTTGCCGCGACAAAACCCAACACGGCGCCCACCACGCGGCCGAGCGTATGGACGAACCCATCCTTCATGCCGGCGCCGGCAAACCCCATCAAAATGAGGATCAGGATGATGTTGACGAGTAGCATAAGCGTAGTTTAGCGCTTTCCTTGTGGTCCGACAATAATCACGAATTCCCCTTTTGTACTTGTCTGTTGGATGGCGGTTTCGACATCTTGTGCCGTCCCGCGATAGAGCGTCTCATGCATCTTCGTCAACTCGCGTCCGATAAACACTAGACGCGCAGGATCGAGAGTCGTCCGCAAGCTTTCCAGCGTCTTCAAGATGCGATGCGTTGATTCAAAAAAAACGGACGGCGTCTTGCGCCCCGCGATCTCCGCAAAGAATGTCTGTCGTCCTTTCTTTTGCGGGACGAAACCAAGGTAGACGAACTCGCTCATCGGGAAACCGCAGACCGAAATCGCGGCGGATAACGCTGACGCGCCAGGGATCGGCTCGACAGTAATTCCATGCTCGATCGCGATCTCGACAAGCTTCCCGCCGGGATCGTTCACGCCAGGCGTCCCGGCATCGCTCACGTAGACGACATGCTTCCCCTCTTCCAAATCTTTCAAGATTGGGCGCAGCGCCGCATCGTCAGAACGTTCATGCAGCGCGCGTAACGGTTTCGAGATTTTATATGCCGCAAGCAACTTCGATGTCACGCGTGTGTCCTCGCACACGATCACGTCGCACATGCGCAAGGTTTCTTCTGCACGAAAAGTCAGGTCTTTTAGATTCCCGATCGGTGTCGCCACGATGGAGAGTTTTCCAGTCATATTAGTACATCCTCAAAATAGCACGCGTGGTGTTCCAGATGTTTACGAAAAAGTTATTCCAGTCCCAACTGTCCTGTGTTCCGACGTGCAAGACATAGCGGCCGCTCGAACCATCGGGAGCGCGTACGGCGATCGCGTACGTTGCATCCTGCGGCGCCGTTGTCTTGATGTACGGACCTTCAAAAAACGACGTCAGCAAGAAACCATCACGCCGCGTCGTCGGTTGTTTTGGTTCTTCCTCGACGATTGCGCCGTTGGCGTCACCAATCTCGATCACGGGATCTTCATTCGGTTTCTGCAATCCTGGGCCGAACAACGTGATCGAAGGATGGAAGTTGGTATCCCCCGTCGGGATTTCGAGCGACAAGGAAATCGCCATATCCTTGGATGCCGCGAAGGTGTAGTAATCGACGTCATCCTTGGTCTCGATCCGCCCAAAAAAACGTTGGAGCTGTTGCGGCTGGTCAATGATCAGTGCGGTCGCCACGGAATCTTGCGGTGCACCTTTAAAAAAGAACGTTTCTGCCTTGGCGGGATGCCTTGGGAATACCAAGACGAGGGCGACGAATAAACCAGCAGCAGCGCGGCGTTTCATACGAGACGTATCATACCTGCCGCTATGTCGTTTTAACAGCGGTGCAAGGCATGCTACCATCGCACCATATGTTCTTGCGGTATTACAAGTTGGTATTGGCAGCGCTGGCCGTCCTCTTGCTGGCGTTTGTCGGCTGGAAATGGGTGTATCCCGGATTGACGTATAAGCCGCCAATGTCAACCTCAACTGTGCAAGCCATCTTGCCGCCGGTCGACAACAGCCCGAGCAACCCAACAAAGACGCCAACATCGACCACGCCAACGGCAGCGGATTACCGCGCCGCGTTGCAAGAGGCGGTCAAGAATTTCCAAGCGACAAAATCGTTCCGCGCGAAAGTGACGGTCAGCGCCACAGAAGGCGACATCAACGCTGTGCTTGAATTCGCCAAGCCAAGCCGGTTCCGCGGCACCATCCAGGCCAGCGACAACACGACCGCGCAAATCATTGTCGTGGATAATTCGTTGTTCATGCAGGTCAACAACCAACCATGGCTCGACCTGACGAATACGCCTTCGGCAAAGACGATCGGCGACACGCTGAAAAACGCGCTCAACGGCGACTCAAACCTCGACGACATCGGTTTGGACGGGTCTGTCCCCATCACCGAATCACGCGACACGGCCAACAATTGCGACAGCTACCAGACGAGCGTCAAGACGGCTTCGAGCACCAGTAATGCTGTCACGCTCTGTATTGCGGATGGCTTGCCCAAGTACATGAACCTCCAAACATCCAATGGGCCCATCCATCTTGATTATTACGATTACAACACGGTCTTCATCATCGCCAAGCCCATTCCGTAGGTGAGTTATCCGCAAGCCAGCAAGGTTGACGGTTAGCAGTCCATCAGTTAGACTGCTAACCGTATGATCCCCCAAAATTTCACCACAAAATCGCAAGAAGCGATCCAGCTTGCACATGCGTTAGCCAACGAAAATGGCCAACAGGCATTGGAGCCTGCGCATCTTTTGTCGGCATTATTGGAGCAAGAGGGCGGTGTCGTGCCGTCGGTCATGAAGAAATTGCAGACGGATGTCGCGACGCTTAAAGGGCGCATTGATGACATTTTGCTCAAGCTACCGAAAGTCTCCGGCCAAACCGGCGGCATCGGGCAAGTCTTTTTGTCGCAAGACATGGCGCGGACATTCGTGGCCGCAGAACGAGCTGCGCGGTTTTTCAAGGACGAGTACATCTCGACCGAGCATCTCTTGCTCGCCTTATGCGACGGCAAGGACGATACGGCACGCGCATTGAACGACGCTGGCGTGACAACGGATTCAATCCTGAAAGCGCTGAAGGACGTGCGCGGGAATGCCACGGTCGATTCCGCGGAACCGGAAACCAAATACCAGGCGCTCGAAAAATACGCACGCAACCTCACGGAACTCGCGCGCCAAGAGAAACTTGACCCGGTCATCGGCCGGGATGAGGAGATCCGACGCGTGATGCAAGTGTTGACGCGCCGCAAAAAAAACAATCCTGTCCTGATCGGCGAAGCAGGCACGGGCAAGACGGCCATTGTCGAAGGCTTGGCGCAACGCATCGTCGCCGGAGACGTGCCCGAAACCCTCAAGGACCGCGAGATCGTCTCGCTCGACATCGGGTCGCTAGTCGCTGGAACGAAGTTCCGGGGCGAATTTGAAGAACGGTTGAAAGCCGTTGTGAAGGAAGTCGAGAAAGCCAACGGCAAAATCATCCTGTTCATCGACGAATTGCATACCCTCGTCGGAGCCGGCGCTTCTGGCGAAGGAGGTTCGCTCGATGCCTCCAACCTTCTGAAACCAGCATTGGCGCGTGGCGAGCTGCGTGCCGTCGGTGCGACAACACTCAAGGAATACCAAAAATACATCGAGAAGGACGCGGCACTCGAACGCCGCTTCCAACCGATTTACGTAGACGAGCCATCCCCGGAAGACGCCATCGCGATCTTGCGTGGCATCAAGGACAAGTACGAGACACACTTCGGCATTCGCATCACGGATGGTGCATTAGTCGCCGCCGTCAAACTCTCGTCACGCTACATCACGGACCGGCATTTGCCGGATAAGGCTGTTGACCTGGTTGACGAAGCGGCTGCTGCCCTCAAGATGGCCGTTGAATCGATGCCGGACGAATTGGACCGTTCGAAGCGTGAGTTGATGCGCCTCGAGATCGAGAAGCGTGCGCTGTCAAAAGAAGAAGATGTCGAATCGAAAGAACGTTTGAAGGAACTCGAAAAGCACTTAGCCGAAGTCCAAGAAAAAGTGCACGAGTTTGAATTGGCATGGAAAGCCGAAAAAGACATCGTGAGCGCAAATGCCCTAGTCAAGAAGCAATCGGAAAAACTGAAGAGCGAAGCTGAAATCGCCGAACGTGGTGGCGACCTCGAAAAAGTTTCCGAAATCCGTTATGGGAAATTGCCGGCGATCCAAAAAGAATTGCAAGCCGGCGAAGCCAAGCTGAAGAAACTCCAAGGCCAGCGCGGCTTGCTGCGCGACGCCGTCACCGACGAGGACATCGCCAAGGTGGTGGCGCGTTGGACCGGCATCCCTGTTTCACGCATGCTGCAATCCGAAACCGACAAGCTGACGCATCTCGAAGCCGAGTTGCATAAACGCGTCGTTGGGCAAGACGAAGCCGTGACAGCGGTCGCAAACGCATTACGCCGTTCGCGCGCCGGCATCAGCGAAGAGAACCGCCCGATCGGATCGTTCTTATTCCTCGGCCCAACAGGCGTCGGCAAGACGGAGCTTGCCAAAGCCTTGGCCGAAACCATGTTCGACGACGAAGACGCCGTGGTCCGCCTCGACATGAGCGAGTACGCCGAACGCCATACCGTCTCACGTATGGTCGGCTCGCCGCCGGGCTATGTCGGCTATGACGAAGGCGGGCAACTTACCGAGAAAATCCGCCGCCGCCCCTACGCCGTCGTCTTGCTCGATGAGATCGAGAAAGCGCATCCGGACATCTTCAACACGCTGTTGCAGGTCCTCGATGATGGCCGGTTGACCGACGGCAAAGGCCGTACGGTGTCGTTCCAAAATACGATCATCATCATGACCTCAAACATCGGTTCGGAGAAAATCCTCGAATGGGGCACCAAACGCGGCGAGATCGGCTTCACGGCGACAAAGAAGACAGGCAAGCCCTCGGATGACGAACTGAAGCAGCAGATCCTGATCATGTTGCGCGAGCAGTTCCGCCCGGAATTCTTGAACCGCATCGACGAGACCATCATGTTCCATTCGCTGACGCCGAAGGACTTGGAACGCATCGTCGACATCCAGCTCGAAGGCATTGCCAAACGTTTGGCGGAAAAGCGCATTACCCTCACCTTCACGGCAAAGACCAAGAAATTCCTCGCCGAACAGGGTTACGACCCGATGTACGGCGCCCGGCCGCTCAAGCGTTGCATCCAAGACCTTGTCCTCGATGAGCTCGCGCTCAAGATGGTCGACGGCACGTTCAAGGAAGGTGACAAGGTCACTGTTGACGAGAAGAAAGGCAAGATCGTGTTCGCCTAAAAAAAACAAAAACGCCCGGTTCATTCCGAGGCGTTTATGTTTTATGCAACGTCCATTTCCCTGCGTGCTTGGCTCATCACGTTCCTGATGCGTTTGCGCATCTTCTTGTTGTCATGGCGCTTGAGTTCGACTCCGATGCTGTACGAACGGCACGCCGCAGACAGCCAGGAACCGGATTGGTGGAACCAGGTGTACATCTCATTCGAGGTGACGAACACGCGGCCACGCAGCACGATCCCCTGTTCAACCAAAAATACCAGCTTCAAGACGTCGCTTGCAAGCTTGCGTTTTTGTCCGGCCTTCGGCACTTCGCCGATTGATTCACTTTGGCAAATTTCAATCGCTTCGAGGGTCTCGGGGTTCCAGCCATCTACTTCCGCAATACCGTGGTACTCGCCGACATTCAGCTCAAACACGTGCCCTTGGATGAAGCCTGGCGGCAAGAGATCCGCCTCCGAGCTCCGCAGGACGTCCGTGTTTGACATGCGTTATTTTTCCGACTTCATTTGCTTTTCGATTTCCTTCCACTTCTTCAACAGGTACGCACGGATTTCTGGGATCTGGTCCTTGGCGATTTCTTTGCTTGAGGCGTAGTACTTCATCATGTCGTCAACCAATTCGCCGTACTGTTCCTTGCTCATGCTCTTGGCATTCTTGAGCTGCTTGGTGAGTTGCTTTTGCATCTTCTTCATCTTGGCATCGATGTCTTTGGTGACCTTCTTGCCTTTGGGGCTTTGCATGAAGATACCGGCGGCAATGCCTAGCATGGCACCTGCCAGGAGTCCGGCGCCGAGGTGGGAGGATGTTTTTTTGTCAGCCATATGGGTTCGTTAGTGAGTGATGCCTTTAGGATACCACAGCCAAGGAGATCAAAAAACGCCAAGCAAAAACCCCCGTTGCACGAGGGTTTTTGCTTGGCTCGGAGACTAGGGCTCGAACCTAGATTAGAGGATTCTGAGTCCTCTGTCCTACCATTAGACGATCTCCGAATGCGCTGATTTGCCTCGCGAGAATACGACGCGACGTCCCTTTCGTCAAGCGACGCTGTCCCCTCCTTCGACCAATTGCCCTTCAAACGCTTTCAAGATATTCGACACCATGTCCCGTCCGCGCGCCTCTTTTGCTTCGGGTTCTTCTTGCGACACGATGCCTTCAATCCGGAGGCCAGACGTCCCAAGCGCCTCAGATAAGCAGTCCTCGACCAGTCGCTTGTTCTTGATGTCTCCGACAATTTTTTCCTTGTGGAACGCGTATTGGAATGCGAAGTTCACCCGTTGTCCTTCAACCGACAACGGACGTGTGATCTTGAGGACGAACGTCAACGACGGGCTCTTGGCATCAACCAGCTTGAGGAAGGCATGCCATTTCGTTTGGACTTGCCCAAGCGTGAATGTGGCTTTTTCGTCTGATGTGTTTTTTGGTAGGGGCGCATCCTTGAGATCGCCCTTAGGTTGTTCTGTCAGCGTAGGCATGGCCTTTGGTAGGGGCGTGGTTTCCGCGCCCGGTTCGGCCGGCCGGATCACAGGGCGGGGTAATCCCGCCCCTACCGAAGATGATTCAATGGAACCATTCGTAGCATGCGGTAACAAAGAAAGCGCGACCGCTGTCGCCGCCAGCTCCATGCAGAACCGTGGGTCCGCGCCTTGCTTGGCATCTCGCCGTCGTTCCATCAGCATCAATGCGATATCAGCCAATTCTGCGGGTTCAATTGAGCCGACAAGTTCTGCAAGTTTTTTTTCTGCCTCGTCCCCTTTTGCGAGCTTCGTCCGATAGTCCGATGAGCCTGACGCCAACAACAATTCACGTACAGCCACGATCAAGTCATCAAACAACGGCACGAGCGGGATCGCATCATCCTCAAGATCGCTGACGCGTTTCAGCGCGGGGCCGAGTTCGCGCTTGGACCAAACGGCCAACGTCTCCGCAGCCAACGGAAGGCGTGACACGGGCAAGACAAGCGACGCGATGTCTGCCGTAATCTTTTTTTCGCCGAGCGACAGGATCTGTCCCAACAAGCTTTCCGCATCGCGCAGCCCACCGTCCGCCTTGGACACGATCGTCCGTATGACATCCGCATCGACCGTCGCACCTTCTTTCTTGGCGAGCATCGCCAGACGTTCTGCGAGCGCGTCGTTTGGGATCCGCTTGAAATCAAACCTCTGACAGCGGCTCAAGATTGTCGCCGGGACTTTGTGCAATTCCGTCGTGATTAAAATAAAAACCGCGTAGACTGGTGGCTCTTCAATTGTCTTAAGCAACGCATTCCACGCGCTCGTCGAAAGCATGTGTGCCTCGTCGAGGATGTAGACTTTGTGCTTCCGTTGTGGAACGAACCGCACGTGTTCGACGATCGCTTCACGCACGTTGTCGACGCCGGTGTTAGATGCAGCGTCCATCTCGATTACGTCCAGCGCGGAACCGGAATTGATCTCATTACACGAATCACATGCATTGCAGGGTTCTCCTTTTTTTGGGTTGAGGCAATTTAGTGCTTTCGCAAACACACGCGCCATCGTGGTCTTGCCGACTCCGCGTGGGCCGGCAAACAGGTACGCATGCCCGAGTTTCCCGGATTCAACTTCCAGCCGTAGCGTTTCTTTGACCGGCACTTGGTCGGTGATGTCGCCAAAAGTCTGCGGTCGGTAGGTGCGGCTCAGGGAAGTCATAGCCGCGATATCTTAACGCACTCTTGCCGGCTACGCCATGTTGAAAAACGCTCCCTTTTTAGGAGCGTTTTATGACGTTTTCAACTGCTGCCCAACGCGATGGTGCAGCTTTGGGAACGAGCAGTACCGCATCATCTCCGGCGTCACCTTTGAAGTATGACACCGCCGCTGGCAGCACATGGTATTTCTTGCCTTGTGCGACGACGCGCCAATCATTCGTGATCTCATCTCGCGTCAGTGCCCCAACGACGCGCTGCCGTTCGATGGGCCCGATTTGCTTGTATTGGAATGTCCCGCTTGCCTGGATTGTCAGTTTCAAAATGTCCCCTTCGACCAATTTTGATTTTGATGCGTAGTTCGGTGGCACGATGTATTGGCGCCCGTCCGACCCGACCATGTTCTGCCCGTCGAAGACGCCTTCAACGATCTTGCCTTCGCTCGCCGGCCCGTACGAGTCTTCTTCGCCCGCAATCTTCGTCCGCTTGATGAGTAATTCCAAATCCGCCGGCTCGGCATCGCTCGCCAAGAGGCGTTCCAAATTCGCCAACTCGTCACGGAGTTGGCCGATCATCTTCCTGGCAAGGACGAGCTTGGTATCTGTCGCACTGACCGTCGCTTTCTCGTCTTGCTCATCAATATATTCGTCTGCGCCCATATTTTTTTGTATTTTTCCCCACTGACAAACATATCATACCACGACCCGACCCATGCGTGACACCAGCTGTTTATAACTCCGCATCGCCAAACTCCGACAACTCCTCTTGCGCCTTTTGCCGTTCGAGGATCTCCGCTTCGACCAAGGCACGTTTCCGCCCGTATTTATACCGCGAAAGTTCGCGGATCATGTTTGCCAACTCTTTTTCTTTTTCGCCAGCGCGCGGCGCAAAAATCACTTTCATGTTGAACGGACGCGAAGCCGTGTTGTCGATCAACAGGCGGATCAATGTCGTCAACCCAGGCACATTCACCAGGTCGAATTCACTGAACACCGGCGCGTATTCCTTGGCCAAGAATTCCGCATCATCAACGCCCACGCGGAACACGCATTTGGTGCCGACGTTGCCGAAGATCGCGTCGCGGATTTGCGTGTCATTGTTCTTTACGAGCTGTCCGATGTATTGGTGCGCGATAATCAGGTCTAACCCATATTTGCGCGCCTCGCTCAAGATGGCGGAAATCGAATCCGTCAAAAAGTTTTGGAACTCGTCGATGTAGAGGTAGAAATCTTTTCGGTCGGCAGAGTTCATGTCTGCCCGCGACAATGCGGCCATCAGGATTTTTCCGACGAGCACCATGCCGATCAAGTACGCATTCAAGTCGCCAAGTTTTCCTTTGGACAAGTTCAAGATCAAGATCTTGCCTTCATCCATCACTTGGCGCACGTTGAACGCGCTCTTCTGCTGGCCGATGATCGGTCGCAAGATGTCGTTGGTGATGAACGGCGTCAGCTTGGATGTGATGTACGGCACCATGTTGGCAAGTGAGGCTTCGCCGCCAGCTTTCTGTGCTTCCTTTTCCCAGAAATCCTTTACGACCTTCGTCTTGCACTTCGTCAGCTTGTATGCGCGAAAATCCTCATCAGCCAGGACTTTGGAAATTTCCATGAGGGTGCTGCCAGATTCCGGATCGTCCATGAGCAAGATCATAGCGTTGCGCATGTACTGTTCGAACATCGGGCCGCCGGTCGCTTTCAAGTCATACAACTTATCAAAGATCTTCAGCATCTCGTTGATGACGAAGGTCTTTTGCTCGGGGAACGCCGGGTCGTACTCCAGCATGTTGAGCCCCATCGGCCGGTCCGTATCCGATGGATTGAAGTAGATCACGTCATCAGCGCGTTCTTTCGGAACGAACGTCAAACACTCGTCGGCCAGGTCACCGTGTGGGTCGATCACGCAGACGCCACGACCCTCCAAAATATCTTGTCGGATCAACGAAGCTTGGTACGCGGACTTTCCCGAACCAGATCCCCCGATGATGTACATGTGCCGCCGCCGGTCTTCGGCTTTCATGCGGATGTCAAAACGATGGCCGCGATATTCGGAATAGCCGAGCAAGATGCCTTCGGTCGGCAGATTCGTCGGCGGCAACGCCGTGCGTGACAACAGCCAATTGATCTTCGGCGTCTCGGTGGTCGGCAACGGAAAATGATAAAGAGACGCGAGTTCTTCGGAGCTCAAGGTGATGGAATAACGCGTATCAAAATGGCGATAGATGAAATGTCGGACCATCGCCGTCTTGAAGGCCGGCGTGGCTTTGACGAAGGAATTGCCATATTCATAAATGTTGTACTGCCCGAACGAACCCAGAATGTCGTTCAAATAGCGCTTGGCCTTCTCGCCATCGGTTGCTGACACGACAATGCGGATGTTGACGTCGAGCCCGGCCTTTGAAGCTTTTTCTTCCAGCCCTTTGACCATCTCATCTTCCAGCGGTGACAAGCGATACGCCTCGTCCGGTTTCTTTTCGCCGGGCTTGGCGCTCGACGCCATCTTTCCCAATTCCTTGCCGACGCTCTTGAAAATCTTCCCGCCTTGCACATCTGACAGTTTTTTTCCTTGCTGCATCTCGCGCGCAATGCGTACGCCCTCGCGACGCCAGTTTTTGCGCGCGCTGCGTACGACAAACTGGACGGCTGCGCCATCCAAGTTCGAAATCTTGGACAACGCATTCGTCAACGAATTCAACGGGTCGGATTCAAGTTTCCGGTAACTCTTGATCGGGAACACGGATTCGCGCCGCAACTTGAGATAACTCCCGACAACGACGCCCGTCGGCGAAAAGAGGTTGTAATCGGGCACGTCCTCGATCTGCGCGTTGGGATATTGCGCATGGACCTGCTCTTCGATGAAATGGCGGTGACTCTTCGGCACGGCGATGTAGAACGAAATCTTGTCTTTGTGCGATACGATCTCGAACGAAAAGCTGTCCTCGCGACCGAACAGCCATGAGCTGATCCCCTTTTGCGCTGTCAACGAACCAAGGGTCGAAAAAACCGTCTCCATGACTGAGATCAATTCTTGGACCTGCTGCGTGGATTTGGACTGCTCGATATCCTCTTTCCGGACTTCTTTTGGCACGCGGACCAACAGGACCTGCATGTTGAACGCAACCTTTGCGCGGCCACGGCGGTTGTAGAGCGCACGGACGGCAAACGCGATCACAATCCCAAGAACGATCAACAGCACAAACGACACGACGAGGATGAAAATCGGGTCCGTGAGAATCGATGTGAACGAAAAAGAAACCGGCGATACTCCCGCGTCCGGCGTCACGACCCCAAGTTGCAAAAGAAAAAGTGGGATCATACCTGTTTGTTCATTTCTTCTTTGCGTTCTTCAACGAGCTCCATCACCTTGTCGACTTTGATCTTAGCTTCTTGTTCGAGGAAAAACTTGTTTGAGTTCGGAATTGTCAGCAGCCAGTCAAGGACCAACTTCAAGGCATCGCGGAATTTCACCTTAAGGGAACGCACCATGTCCGAAATCTCGGTAGCTGCGCGCTCGCCTTTCTCCTTGAACTTCGGCTTCGCCGACTCCGGCAAGCTATTGTAGACATCGCCTAACCCTTCTTCCAACACTTTCTCGACTTCAATCGTCACCTCATCTTTTGGGATGGCTGGGACTGGCGCAGCAACAGGCGCGACAGAACCTTCAACTCGTCGCTCCGGCGTTTTAATGGTCGTGGTCGGTGCTTCTTCCAAGAAAACATCACGTGACTCTTCTGACCCTTCAAACGCTTTTTCATCAGCTTCAAGATTACTCTCTTCGGTCGGAAGAAGTTCCTGTTTTGGGTTTTCAGCGGACCCCGACAGCAGATCGGGCATGGCACCATGGTACCACACCCGCTTCCCTTTCGCCGCTCGGTTACGCCTTGGGCGTCAACTTTTGGCCGTCTTTGGTGTCTTCGACGGTCCAACCCTTGGCTTCAAGCTCGCTCCGCACTTTGTCAGATGTCGCCCAATCCTGGTTGGCGCGCGCTTCGTCGCGTTCTTGCGCCAGGAGCTTGATGTCTTGCGGCACGGCAACAGGTTGCGAGACCACGGAATCAAGGGACAGGCCGAGCACCTCGTCCATCCACAACAAGCTCGCCGCCTTGGCACCGCTCGGGATGTCCGCGTCAACGCATTTCCACATGACTGCGAGGGCTTTCGCCGTATTCAAGTCATCATCGATCGCGGCTAAAAATTCAATCTCCGTTTCAACATCCAGGATCGTCGGCGCATCCCATTCACGAGACAATGCTCGCAAACGGTTCAAGGCGCTTTGTGATGCGCTCAAGGCTTCCCAAGTGAAGTTCTGCTTTTGGCGATAATGCGCGCCAAGGAAAAACAACCGCAGCGCCAACGGATCAAACCCTTTCGTGATGAGGTCAGAAACCGTGTACACGTTGCCGAGCGACTTCGACATCTTCTGCCCGTCGACGAGCAGGAACTCGACATGCATCCAGTAGTCCGACAACTTCACACCATACGCCGCGACGCTTTGTGCGATCTCGTTCTCATGGTGCACGGGAATATGGTCGATCCCGCCGCAATGGATATCAAACGGCTGGCCGAGGTATTTATGCGACATCGCCGAGCATTCGATATGCCAACCCGGAAAACCAATCCCCCATGGGCTTTCCCATTCCATCTGCCGCTTGGAATCTTTCGGCGAGAACTTCCATAAGGCGAAATCGGACTTGTTCCGCTTCTCTGGGTTTGCAGCAACGCGCGCGCCTTCTTCCTTCTCTTCAAGTTTCTGCCCGCTGAACGATCCATAGGCCGGAAATTTCGATGTGTCAAAATAAATGCCATCACTAATGCGATACGTAAAACCCTTTTGCTCCAAGATCTTGATCAGCTCGATCTGCTCGGGAATGTGGTCCGTGGCTTTACAGAGGTACGGCGCATGCGGGATCGCGATGTTGAGCTTGGTCGCGTCCTCAAGGAATCGCTTGGTGTAGGTGTCCGCGATTTCTTGCGCCGACCTCCCTTCCCGCGCCGAAGCCTTCTCCATCTTGTCCTCGCCGGCATCCGCATCGTCCGTCAGGTGCCCGACGTCCGTAATGTTCATCACCCGTTTCACCTCAAAGCCATCAATCTCCAACGTCCGTTGCAAGACATCCTCCATCACATACGACCGCATATTCCCGATATGCGCATCCCAATACACGGTCGGGCCGCATGAATACATGCCGACATGGCCGGGGACAAGCGGCGTAAAGTCCTCGACAGAACGCGAGGCGGTGTTGAAGAGTTTGAACGTTGCCATGCGGTTTTACGAAATGATGACTGAAGCTTGCGTAGACACTAGGTTAGAGGCTTTCATGTCTCGATGTTTCCTTAAATACTCTGCTACCAAGTAATACCCTAAAGAATATCCGGTCCAGCGCGGAATCCGATTCTTCCTAGAACCGAAAAACCAATCAGCGTGATTATACGGTTTATTGAACAAGGGCTCTGCGCGTTTAAGCAGCTTTATACGTTCCTTTGCGTTGAGTGCGCGGGACCATGGCGCCGCCGTCCGTGTCCCCGCTTGAAGCGCAAAATGGTCAGCGAGCCCTTCAGTAACCAGCGCTTCACGCAGAGTAGTACCGTACCCAGGATTCCTCCAGCGGATTGCATGATGGATCTCATGGGCTAAGGTCATAGGAAGGGCCTTCTCGATTCCCTGCTTAAAATTGGGATGTGCTGGATCAAGCGAGATTAAAATCGTATGCGCATTTGGCGTATACCCGCCAATACCACCAACTTCCGGAACTGTGTCGTCCGGGTTTTCATATAAAACAATGTCGATATCATCAATAGGCAAAATACGCCCTACGCGTTTTAATGTCGCTTCGGTAATTTTCCTCAGGCGTCGCTCATAACGTTTAACGCCAGGCGATGCAGAAAGGATATGGATGTTGGTGGACATGCGTTTACGGGTTGACGCTCTATGCGAGCTATGCTACTCCTCCGATAGGACCTCGACAATCTTCAAGCAAAACACAGAAAGGAACAAGATGAAAACGGCCTTCCAACCGCTTCTTCTGTATCCGTGCATCATCCGGAAGGGGCAGACGACGTTTCGGCTGCCAAGCGCGGATATCGACGTACGGATGCCTTCCTCGTTGGCAACGAAGCTTCTCATGTTCGCCGATGGAACGCACACGGAAGGATGGGTTCTCAAGCAGATTTGTGGACGCTGGTCGGAACAGTCAGTAACGCGTTTGCTCGACAGCTTGAAAGAGCGGCGCGTGCTCGTCGACGGGCGAAACATCAGTCCTATCATGTGGGAATTCATGCGCAACCCGTCTGCGGTTGCCTTTGATCTTCCTGAAAGCGACGTGACGGCTCTCGTGCTGGACATGGAGCTTCAGC
>JBAQQZ010000028.1:0-20643 GCA_049295615.1 Patescibacteria group bacterium | reverse complement strand
AGCGTACGTCCAAGTACGCGTCGTTCGGTGCTCGCTCCAGCCCGGCGCATCTCACGGTTTTTTGGCCGCACCGCATATCGTATTCGTCTAGGGCTTGATTGTTTGGCGCGAATGCTATAAAAAGAGGCAGATTAAGACGCATGCCGATCACTGCCAAAGTCCTGTCCATCACAGGCGACCGGGTGTCGCTCGGGTTTGGGGACGGGCAGAAGGTCGAATTGCCAGTGTCCGTGTTTGAAGGCACGCCAAAGGAGGGATTGGATGTGACGCTGCTGGCGCTCGTTTTGGGGAGTGAAGACGCTGGCCGCACCGCCGTTGCCCGCAACCTGTTGAACGAACTCCTGCGTACGTGAGCCCCTAATTTTCTAGTGTATACTCCAGCCATGGCTGACTCCTCCGCAAAAAAGAAAGTCGCGAAACACGCTAAGGTCGTGCTGATTTGGGCGAATATTGCGGTTGGGACGTTGGCCGTGTTCGTGATTTTGGCTGGCGGCGTTCTCGTTGCCTACGCCAAGACGTATGATGACCGCATTTTTCCTGGCGTCCAGATCCTCGGTGTGCGTTTGGATGGCATGACTAAGGATGACGCGCAAAAAGTGTTGGATGACACCATCGACAAAGCCTTGAATGGCGGGCTCCATTTTAGCTACCGCGGCAAGGATGTGCAGGTCGCAGCAATCACGGCGTCACCTGATGCGAGTGATGCACGTGACTTGGTGCAGTACCAAGTCGATGATGCCTTGCATCAGGCGCTGCTCGTTGGCCGCGAAGGCTCTTGGACGGCGCGCGTCGCGGTTGAGATGCGTTTGCGTGTCGCGCCGATCGCGATTCCTGCTACTGTCACCTTGGACCGTGCGGCCATCACCGACAGCTTGAATACGGCTTTCCAAGACAAGCTTACGCCGCCGCAGGATGCGAGCTTGGCGGTCGACGCGTCAACGACGCCACCGAGCATCACCGTCGTCCCAGAAAAGAGTGGCACGATCCTGCTGCCTGACCAGGCGTTTGATGAGCTGCAACAGCAGGCACAGGCCCTCAACTTCCAACCGATCCAACTGTCTGACCAGGCTGTTAACCCCTCCATCACGTCGAGCCGCGTCGAGGCGCTTGTCCCGCAAGCCCAGGCGTATTTGTCACGTCCAAAATTGAATTTTACCTATAACACGCAACATTTTTCTGTCCCGACCTCGACGCTTGCTAGTTGGCTGGTAGTCAGCGGAACGTCGGATAATTTGAGCGTGTCAATTGACCCGGTGCGTTTTGCCGCCTCATTGCCAAAGATCGCACCGGGCGTCGAGCAAGAAGGCAAGAATGGCAGCCTGGTGGAGCAAGACGGCAAGATCCAATCCTTCGTGCCGGGTGTGAACGGGGTCGCGATTGACGCATCGTCAACCTTGGCCGAAGTCTTGCAATCCTGGCCGGCTTCAAGCACGTTTCCGCTCGTCACGACCACAACCCAAAGCAAATTGACGGGACAAGACCCGGAGTCGCTCGGGATCACGGACTTGTTGGGAGTCGGGACGTCGAACTATGGGAATTCGCCACCGAACCGCATCAAGAACATCGAACACGGCGTGGCCCTTGTGAACGGCACGATCATCCAGCCCGGCGATACGTTTTCCCTCATCAAAACGTTGGGTGATATCGACCAGGCGCACCATTGGTTGTCGGAATTGACCATCAAAGGCAACAAGACCGAGCCTGATTTTGGTGGGGGGCTGTGCCAGATCGGTACGACCACATTCCGCGCGGCGCTCGCATCTGGGTTGCCGATCACGGAACGCGCCAACCACTCCTACTCGGTCAGCTATTACGCCCCGGCCGGGACGGATGCCACAATTTATGACCCACAGCCCGACATGCGTTTCCAGAACGATACCTCGGCACCGATCCTGATCAACGCGTATATCAAAGGCACGATGGTGTACTTCGAGTTCTGGGGCACCAAAGATGGTCGACAAGTTTCCTATACCGGAACGAAAACCGTCACGGATGAGAGCAAGCTTATTCCCAGGGTCTATAACGTGGTCCAGCCACCACCACCGATCCTGACGCAAACGTTGAGTTTGCCCGTTGGCCAAAAGAAATGCTCCGAACTTCCCCATGCCGGTGAAGATGCGGACTTCACGTATACCGTGACATCAACAGCTGGTGTTGCGAAAACCGTTGATTTCCATAGCCATTATCGTCCCTGGCAGGAAGTGTGCTTGGTGGGTGTGTCAAAGATCACCCAGCCCGTACCAACATCGACAAGCGCGGCGGCAGACACGGCGGATTAAATGCCAAAAAAGCGACAGAAAGAAAAAAACGGGCGTACGCCCGTTTTTTTTCTCGTCCATGCTTCCTGCCGCTTCCCTGTGCTATACTTTGTCTCACATGCAGACGCTTTCATTTCCGGCGACCGAGCTGATGGGGTCGTTAAACGAGGGGCAATTGTCGCTCGACGTGTTTCGTGAAGGCGATACGCTCCTCATCCGTTCGACGGTGGCTGGCGTCAAACCGGAAGATTTGGATATTTCTGTCAACGGCGACCTGTTGACCATCCGCGGCACGCGCGATGCCGGCCGCGAGGTTGACGATGACCGCTGGTTTTACCGCGAATGTTATTGGGGCGCCTTCAGCCGTTCGATCGTGTTGCCGTTTGAAGTCGCCAGCGACCTGGCCGAAGCCAGCCTTAAGAACGGCGTGCTTGAAATCGCCATGCCAATCCGCGAACACGGCAAAAAATTGGCGGTCAATTGGTCGGAAGAATAGCCGCGTGTCGCGTCCTTGACACCTCCTGGGTTTTCCCCAGGATTTTTTGTGTCCGAATAGGCGCAACCGGCTTGCCAATGTGCTATACTTTTTCCGCTCACCTATACGGTGAAACCGAATGTGGCAACGCCTGGTTGAGAGTTGGAGAGCGCTCCGTAAAGAGCAGAGGATGTCTGTGCTCTTGCTTGGCGTCTGCGGGATCGTCGCGCTTGGTTTGTCGGTCTATCGTTTAGGCGCATCGGTGAACCAGCCATTCTTGGTCGACAGTTCTGCGATCGCCGAAGCCAAAAATATCGTCGGCGTGACACCAGAAGAACAAGAGGCCCTCGACAAGCGCACAGATACGGATGGCGACGGCTTGTCCGATTGGGATGAGGTCAACGTCTACCACACCAATCCCGACCTACGTGATACGTGTGGCGACGGGCAGCCGGATAACGTCCGTGTCGCAACGGGGAAGAATTTGAACTGCCAAGGCGCTGGCGCGCCGGAAGGCAGCTCGCCATCGCAGGTCTATAACCCAGGAACCGTGACCAGCACGCAAACGCCTGCACAAGACTTGCAGCAGCTCTACCCCACGATTGATACAGGAAGCTTGTTTGGACAACCGGCACCGAGCTCGACCGGGCTTGAGGAACTTGAACAGGCCGCCCAGGCAAGCCAAACCGATCCCTCGACAGTTCCACCCGCGCCAACCACCGATCCGGCTGCCCAGCAGGCAGAAATCCAGCAAGAGTTGCCGCGTGATCCGGTCGCGATCCGGGCTGCGCTCCAGGGGAAAGTCGACCAGGCCACGCTTGATGCCTTGAGCGACCAGCAGTTGTTGCAATATTACGACCAAGCCGTTTCCATCCAAACCGGCCAGAGCACGCCAGACCAGGTGTTTGGGAGCCCGACCGGGACGCCGGCGCAATAATTTATGACCACCCGCCTGTCCTTTTTGAAAAAACTTGCCCTGGTCGCCTCAGGGCTTGGACTGGCGTTTGCGTTGTTTGTTTCTTCTGGCCTGGTGAATGCCGTGTCCGCCCAATCGGTAGGCGTACTGCCAGTCTACGGGTGTCCGGCGGAGGGTATCCCTATCGGCACCGCGCCAGCTGGGGCGTTTTTCCAGTTTGAGTGCCATTATTACGACTACTTCAAGAGCATCAATGACGAGGCACTGAAGTCGTTCCAATTTGCCGTGGTGATGGGGTTGCTCAACTCCATGCAGTTTTTTACCCAGCAACTCGCCATCGGCGCGGCCCAATTCTTGCTGAACGGCACGAACGGCCAAGGCACGGCCTATTACAACCAAACGTTCGGCAGCTTCTTGGCGAATGCAGCCCTCAACTCGGCCAACGTGTTCCTGTCGAATATCAACGACTACACCAAGGGCCTCGGATTCAATATTTGTGCGCCGATCACCATCAATTTGAAGTTAGCCTTGGGCATCGGGAGCGTCCCCCTTCCAACCGCGAACTGTACGTTCCAAACGATCACCGCCAACTTTGAGTCCACCTACCGGAGTTTGCAGCCCGAACAACTTGCACAGACCCTCAAATCATCCATCCAGCCAGGCGGCAATGACTTAAGCGTGGCGCTCTCGACCAACCAGGCATTCCTCAACAAGATCATCAGCGACCAGCAAGCGAGCATCCTCGACCGCCAGGAGGGAGGCGGCCTGTTGCCGCTCACGAACCTCATCAGCGGGCAGATCCAGACGCCGGCGCAAGTGGCCAAAGACACGGTCACCAAGACCAATGCCATCAGCCTCATCTACGACCAGACGGCGCAAAGCAATAATGCCTTGGCCTTTGCCGCCTTCCAAGCCGGGTTGAAGCAGCTGCCGATCATCGCGGCTTCGACGTTTGCGAGTACCTTGGCCGTCGGTTTGTTGCAAAAGTTTTTCTCGGCGCTTAGTAGTACGAGCGTGGCAGTGGCCAACTTGAGCAACCCCAGCGCCCAAACGACGGGCGCGCCGGTGCCTGTGCCTGTCGCCATCACCGACATCGTGACCCCCAATTTGTTGTCATCCAGCAAGGAAGATTTCTTGTTTGACCTCTCCACCTGTAATGCCGATGAACGCGGCACGTGGGGGTGTTCGATCGACGGCGGTTTCGTGGCGGCACTCCAATCCGAGACGGATTCCGGAGGCTATACCATCGCCCGCGCCGCCGGCATCGGAGCGACCGGCCCGTCAGGCGGGAACATCTTCTTGCATAGCGATTGGCAGTTGATTCCAGAAACCGACGCTGCCGACAACCAGGATCCTGGGTGTTACTTGCGCGCGTACTGCTCATCAAACCTCGCGAAGCTCCGTTTTGCCCGCATCATCTCGATCGGCTGGGAGCTGGCGGCCAACTCGCCCTTCAATACTAAAGTCAACGGCCAATACGCGACGCTGGGGCAAGTCGTGAGCGGCTTCAATGACTGCAACGCCCAAGGTGAGATTGATGCGCAGCACCCATGGTGCCACCTCATCAACCCAGGTTGGGTGCTCACCGAACCACAATTCCAATGTAATTTGAGCGGCTATGGCGATACGGTCATCTCTTCGCCTGACGGAACGGCCGGCCTCATCAGCCGCATCCAGGAATGCGAAGACGTCGTGTCCTGCTTGCAGCGTGATGACCACGGCAACTGCATCGGTGGGTATGGGTATTGTTTGTCTGAACGTCCGGTGTGGCGCTTTGGCGCAGATGAGTGTGACCAGAATTTCGTGAGCTGCCGCACCTATGACACGCGTGACAAGTCGGTTTCGCTGAATGGCGCAAACGCGAGCAGTGATACCAATACCGGGCCCCAAGTCTCGTACTTACGGAATACCATCGATTACGGATCGTGCAGCGCTGATAACATCGGCTGCCAGTATTATTTTGACCTGCGCGACACTTCCACCACCGCGACCGACCAATGGGTCGGCGATGAGCCGGCCGGGACCAAGTTGTATGGGGAAGAAAGCGTCTATAAGGACGGCAACAAGAGCTTGGTTTCGCCACGCGAATATTTTGATGCCACGGTGCAGACCTGTGACGCGGCAGATGACGGATGCACCAAAGTCTATACCGTCACGCCCGGCCAATCCGCCTTTAACTTCATCCAGAATGGCTCGTTCGAGAACACGTCGGCGGCCGATTCGACCAGTCTCACAGGTTGGAGCGATGCGGGATCGGTCCACTACAGCTTTGTGAACTTTGTGCCTTCGACGGCAGACCCCGCGGCAACCGCGATCTATGGTGGGACAGCGTCTTTTGATGGTGGCCAAAGCGTCTCCTTCGGCATTACGCCAGATACGTCTTGGCATGAGCCGATCAAGCAACGCGTGACGATCGCGCCGCTGCGCAACTACGTCTTGTCATTTTATGCGCGCAATGGCGATGGTGGCGCCCCGCCGCAAGCCAACGTGGCAGCCTTCCTGTTGGATAAGGATGGCAACAAGGTTGCGTCCAGCGGCCAGAGCTATTACCGCAGCACCAATTGCAGCACGGATGGATTGACGTCTGGGGGAGATTTTTATGACGTAGGCCAAACGGCGAATACGCGCCCTTCGGCCAGCATGCATAACCAGAGCACTCCGGATTGGACCCGGTATACTTGTGAGTTCGTCTCGAACAGCGATGCCCAATATGCGGACATCGTGGTCCGTGGCGATGACGTGGCGATTGATGCCATCCAGCTAGAAGAAGGCACAGTGGCCTCGCCGTTCGTGGATGGCGACAACCTCAATTCGCCTGTCGATTACCTCAAAATCCCGCCACCGGAATTGGCCTGCAACGGTACGCCCCAAGACCGGTCAGAGTGTGGAAACTACGCACGCGTCTGCCCGCAAACGGCGGCTGGCTGCCAAGGCTACACCGATACGGGCGGAGGCGATCCAACAGAAATCCCGGCGACACTGAACGCCAATGACTATTGCCCCGGAACTTGCGTGGGTTATGCCGAATACCTCAAGCAACCTTCGGCCTTTGACCTGACGAAGAGCGCGAACCCGGTCTTGAACGACCCGGATGACCAGAGTGATGCGGATTTCATCCCCAAGTCTGCGCAGACCTGTTCGGCACAGGCGGTTGGCTGTACGGAATTCACTAACGTCGAAGCGGCGGCCAATGGGGGCGAACAGACGCTCTTCTTGACCTACGCCCGCGCCTGCCAAAAGCCGAGTGACCTGACACGCACCTACTTCACCTGGGAAGGCGCGGACACCACGGGCTACCAGCTCCGCACCTGGAGCTTGGTCGCGTCGTCTGCCGCCGCCTCCGCGCCGCCACAGATCATCCAAAAGTCCGGCCCGGATGGCATCTTTAAGGATCCGTCGATGTGCACCGAAGCCAGTTGGAAGACCGGCGCTGACCCTGATTGCCGCCAGTTCTACGACACGCAAGGCGACGTGTTCTACGTCTATTATTCGCAGACCGTCGTGTCATCGGCCGATTGCCGTGATTACCGCAAAGATGATTCGACGATCGCGGATTGCCAAAAGACCGGCGGCGATTACGACCAAAACACCAAAGAATGTGTCTATCATATCTTGTCAGACCAGAGCACGACCTGCTCGGCGCAAGATGCGGAATGCCGCGCCTACATCGGCACCACGGGTCGCAATACGGTGAGCGTCTATTCAGAAAATTTTGCGAATGCCACGGGCACGCTGTTCGCGGTGGAACAAGGTTCAAGCAGCAAGATCAGCTATTCGACGGAGTCGCTCTTGGTGGGCGACTACTCACTGAAAGTCCAGGGCAGTAACCAGCCGAGCGCGGTATCGACCTTCACCACATTCCCATCTGCCACAAATACGCTGTATACGCTGTCATTCTGGGCGAAGTCTACGGATGCCTCGCATCCAACGGTCACCATCAAGATGAACCAAGGCAGCCAAGTCGTTGGCTCGTTCGTGTTGCAGACTGATTGGACGCGCTACGAGATCGGCCCGTTCATGGTCAATGCCAACGTCACGTCTTCGTTCATCGGCTGGTGGGGCTTGCCGGCGGCGCCGAACTCGACGTTCCTTGATGACGTGAACATCCAGCGTTTGCAAGACGTCGTCTATGCCAAGCAAAATTCATGGACAACGCCGCCAGAGTGCGACCAGACGGCTACGGGTGTCCCGCAGCCACAAGCCATGTTGGGTTGCCGGCAATATGTGGACCGCACGGGCAAGACCGTTGACGTGCGCCAGTTCTCGCAGCTCTGCCAATACGCCAATGTCGGGTGCACAGGGTACGTCGACACCCAAAATTCGGATAACCCCTATAGCCAGACGTTTGTGGAACAAGGTGCGCCTCCGGGCAGCCGCCCATGGGATGACCTGTTCAGCGGTACGGTGACGACCACGCGTCCAGAAGACAGCTACGTCTACCTGATCGACGAACCGTCAGCGCATTGTGATGCCTCCAACATGTCATGCCGCGCCTTTGGGCAGCCGCAATATGATGAGAACCTGAATGTCACGGGGGTCAAGACCATCTATCTGAAAGACGACGTGACACAATACGTCGATAGCTCCGGCGAGCCGCAAATGCTGTGCCGCCCAAGCGAACTGTATTGCGACCGCTTCACGAGCCAAACGGCGAACCCGCCAGTCATCTCGTATTTCCGCGACCCGATGACACATACTTGTACCTGGCAAGACAAAGTCGAGATGTCCGACTTAAGCGGGACGTATAACGGCAAGGCCTACACCATCCCGGCTGGCGAATATTCCGGCTGGTTCGTCGATGGCGCGCCATCACCGACACCGTGTGATCCCACGGAGCTTTCGAGCGGCAACACCTTCTTGAACGATTATTCTGCGGCCGCTAAGTATGATGGGTTCGTCTCCACCTGTCCGGCCGAACAGGCGGAATGCACCGAGTTCCGTGACCCGAACGACCACTCTGACATTTCGCATCCGCTGGGCCGTTCCTACTATTTCCTCGACAACTCCCATTTGGACAAGACGACCTGCGCCGGAAGCGTCTCGCCGTTCGACGGCTGTGTGCTGTTCCGCGACATGAACGACAGCGAGCTCACGTTTAGCGTGGCCGCGACGTATGCCGACAGCCATGCGAACGATGACAGCCCGGTCGCGCCCATCAACTGTGACAGTGACCCGACCAACCCGAACTGCACCGCCAAAGGCACCTGCGACAACGACAGTACCAAATCCTGTACGACGGATTCGCAATGTGGGTCCGGGACCTGTCAGTTGAACGACGCCAACTTGATCCTCAAGGTGAAGCTCGACCGTGACTGCCAGACCTGGCTCGGGTGCGCGACCGGCGAAACCGTCTACGATCCCGGCCAACAGCAATACGTTGACCTGTGCGAAAACTTGGCGGTCTGCGATACCCTCGGTGCGGCCGACAGCAACTATTGTGGCCATTATTTGGACCGCTCACCTAGCGAGAAAATCACCAAATCCTACACCTCGGCCGGGTTCTATGAGCCGGTGTTGCGCAAAGGGATTTTCCTTGACGCCTTCACGTACGCCAGCCGTCCGGTCGATTTTGGCTCGCCGGACTACTCAAGCTACGCGTTGCCCAACCATTTCCAGGTTGCCGACACGGTCACCCGTCCTGTCGGCTATGACTTGCTCGCCAATTACGGCAACATCCGCTTCAACTACTACCATGACTACCGGAACGTCGCGGCGATCCCGTTGTGTGGCAATGTCGGCGTAGCGGGTTATGCAGGATGTGCGAAAAAATATACCGACCAGGCATTCCCCAAGCTCAACCTGTGCCAGCAGCAACAGACCGGCCAGATTGGCTATTGGGTGCCAAGTGATAATCCGTCGCTTTGTTACTTGTCAATCGAGGCGCCGTATGCCCAAGACGTGAATGACTATCTTGAGCAACCGACCGGCATCAATCCCGTCAACGCGCAGAATACGGCAACGCTGTTCGACCAATTGATCGCCCCGTTGCAGGACCAAGCCTTGTCAGATGCGTACCCTCCCGCCGAATGTAAAGCCTATCCGGCCGCCAACTCGCCATTCCCTAACAGCTACGTGACGGCCTGGGATTTCACCAAGAACCCGCCGGCTCCGACAGCATTCGTTGATGGCTATTCTGGTGCGACGTATTGCCAATATGGCGAGGACTGCTCGTGCAGCTACCGTGACGTGAACTATGGCAGTACCGACAAGTATTATTCACTCTACGACGACAATTCGCCTGAAGGCATTTGCGTCGGTGGGGCAAATGACGGCCAGGCCTGCATCCCCGGTGCGTCGCAACAGGGAAGCTCAAGCTCGTCCGAGCCGTCAGTGACGCCTACCAATTCGAGCAGCGCGTATTGTTCAGGTGGTTCGTGCGAGGCCGTGCAGAACGTGACCCTCGTGCGTGGCATCTACGGGCAGTGCCTCGAGCACGACACGGCGCGCACTATCGCCGGTTCGCAGTCGTTCAACCCGTGCCTCATTTGGGACCCGGCTCCAGTGTTGTTTGGCCAGAACGACGTGTACCACTATGAACCGACGGCCGGGTACCTCCCGCCGCAAAACAGCGGTGAGTATTACTGTGTATCAAACGCACTCGCACCGTCGGACCTTTCCGTGCCCGCCTTCGTTCCGAACCCGAACGGGGATGACCCGTACCGCATCCAAGACCAATATGTTACGCCACCGGGCGCGATTGACGCCTCAAGTGACTATAATGATGCCGGGGATGGCTTCAATTATGATGACATTTTCGTCTCCGATGGCGATTGTTTTGCCTGCACGGGCGCAGAAGGGACGTTCATTGACGGCCAAAACGCGCTCGGTGGGACGATGGGATCCCAATGCGAAGATGCGGATGATAACGAAGATGACAGCTGCGATGGGGACACCTGCCCCAACGGGTTCATCGACATCACAGCCAACCTCAACTCGCACATGGCGAACTACAACGCCGGCCGTTGGATTACGACCGGCCGCGGCGCGAGCGCCAACTATGCCGAATATTTCATCCCATTGAGTCCTCAAAAATGGACAGAGTTCTTGAATAACAACAAGAATACGTCGATCAAGGCGGTTGATGACGCCATGCTCGAAAGTAATTTTGCGTATTTCAATTTCAACCCGATCCCGGATGCGGGTAATGGCATCATTGGTTGCGGCTATTCCCAGGATTGGGTCGACGGGGTGACGGTCGATGACTATGACGACAATGCCAAGCTGAAGCAGGGAAGCACCAGTTGGGTCACGGCATTCAATAGCGCCTTCGCGCATGCCCTGACGCCAGACAGCGCCAACTTCCTGACCAACGCCAACTCGCCAGACCTCACCTCAGGCGCGGACGCGGTCCTGCAGAAGGTCCCGTGTTATTACACGGATGACGTCGTCACGAATAAGATCGGTAATAACACGGGCGACGGGACGTGCTACATCAAATACTGGCAGGTCGGGTACCAAGACAGCGGCCAGCAAGAATTCCAAATGGAATCCACCGCGGATGGGACGAATGGTCCAGGTTGGACCCTGAACGCCACGGCAGGTGCTTGGCAAGATGCGGCCACCCGGCAAACCGGACGGACGCTGTTTTTGCCCGCCACGGGGAGCAAGCCCTACTTTTCCATCCGCGCGGTCTTTGAGGACACCAGCATCAATGACAACGTTGTCCCTCCAAAAGATGAGGACCCGACCGGCAATGCGCTGGCCGGCCCGTTCCGCTTTGTCGGGTTTTGGATTACGGCCGCGACGCCGAGCATCCAGGATGAGCGTGCCATCTACATGACGCTCGACATCAGCCATGCGGATATCTGCGACCAAGTGGCACAAGTCGTGGCTCCCGACACGCGTGAGGCCGTGCCGTTCATGGATCGCGTGAGTGCCGCATCTGGTTTCACGTTACCGGGGCTAGGCATTAGCTATAGCTCGGTCAACGAGCCGTTTGGCTCGGCCAAGAGCACGCAGCCGATTGGCCGGACGCCGCTCTTCCAGACCAACCAACCACAACCAGGTTCAAACAGCGTCTTGCGGCCGTCCCCGTGGGTGTCTTCCGGTGCAACGTTTTTCACGCCCACGCCAACACCGGCGGACAACTGGGGTTGGCTGACCAACTTGTTTGCCAAGGTGTATCGCGTCTACCAGTACTATTCCCAACCGGTCAGCAAGATCTCATGGGAATGCGTGGTCGGCCCACGTGCAGGTACGTGGTGCCCTGATTTGACCCAAGATTATGCCAACCAACCGTATGTGATCGGCAACGGGGGAGGCATCTCGAATGCAGGGGTCAAAGCAGGACAGATGTATTGCGGCTTCGCCGGTTCGTGTGACACGTCTAAAGTTGATCCCACCAAAGGCCAACCCTTGTGCAATGCGCTGTCTGGCGTTAACCGTGGTTTGACCTGCAGTACAAGCCTCACTGATCCGGTGACGGGATACAACGTGTGCCACGAGGCTCCGGTCCAAATCGGGTCAAATGGCGTCCCCACTCCGCAATATACCTCGTGTGATTTGGTCAACGGATGGCAAGTTGATCCGCAAAACAGTAGCGCCTATTACAGCGTCAGTTTTACCCAAGCCTACCTAGCTGCCGGTGGGTCGGGGGTAGAGGCTGGCCTGATCGGCAGTGGTACGAACGCCCACGCCTATAACGGCACGCAAACGATGCATCGTGGCGGGTTGCGTTGCAACAGTAAGGCCGTGAAAGATCCAGATGGGCAGCCGGCGCCTTGCGATAAGTGGTCTAACGGGCAAGCAAGCACCGAATGCCCGATCGAGGTGGACCCGGTTTCGCACGTGAACCCCCCATCCAATCCGGGGCCGGGCGTCTCATGGTGCGAGGACATTGACTCCTCGGGTGAAGGGCATTGTGCAAACGGCTACCAAACGGCTGCTTGTACCAATGATGCTGATTGCGAGTTTACCTGGGAAGAATGGTGGAACGACAACGGCGCTGGTTCGAATTTCCCGGGCGGCGGAGGTTCTTCGGGCGAATTCTCAGCCAACACGTACCAGGGCGCGAGGCCGTATGACTACCTAGACCAAGCGTTGTTTAACAACCAGCAGTTTTGTGACAGCCTCCATGGTTCGACCGACCCGACAGGGATCTGTGTTCCGAATGGCGATTCAGGCGCGCCGCCGGGCGAGCTCCTAGGGACGGATCGGGCGGATGGTGCAACCCAATATGGCGAAACAGAGTATTGGGGCTATCTCGCAAGTTTGGATACGAGTGGTGATTTCGCAAAACTGTGCGAGTCGGATAACCCTGAAGACAATGCGAATAACCCTAACTACGACCCAGCATACGATAATACGGCGTTGACGAAGTATTGTGCAATCGCCTTCTATCATGGAGGAGAATACAAGGGGCCTAGTAAGGGTCAAACGGGTGACCCGCAGACGTTCAACGGGTTGCTTGGTGGAGTCCCGCATAAGATTGGCGTGTTCCCGACGTACGACCCAGTTGCAGGAGAAAACTCCTATGGAACTCCGGACTTCCCTTACACCGGGACGCCATATGCGACAGGCTATCTACTCGATTCGGATAACCTGTGGGGGAACGTGTGGTGGGATGGGAGCAACGTCTACCAAGATGATGGTGACAGCTCGCACGACAGCCCGTCTGGGCCATGCGATTCGATTGCGGACGATAATAACACCGGATGTAATTCTGAGGCTTCCACGGATGATCCTGATCCAACCCATCCAGACGTTGATATCGGGAAAAAGAATCTCATGGGGAGCCGGTACGTTGCCATTGATGATACGAGTTCGCCAGGTTTTGCCTATCCCGGAGCGTTTGCAGCAGGCAAGTCAGCCTATACTGACAATGGTTCTGACGACATAGACCTGGAAGACACAGGGCACCCTCCAGATATCTTTATTCCCGGCCATTGCGAGAAACCTCCAGTGGATCCTGTGCCTGGTTATGATGGGGGGGCTGACTTTGGTTCGGCATATGGAAATATCAATTTGGGATATTACGACGCACCTTATTATCGGAGGACTGTAGGGTTGTTTACTGAAGGAAATCTCCTTTCTGGTTCATTTCCTACAGTAACCCGTTATTACCAAGGTGCCGGCCGTGATTGGACTCCGGGTGTCTGCTCGCTCGGTGCACTCGACGGCAAGTCCTGTACCTCGGATGTTGATTGCGTCCCGCAAGGATATGACAAAAATGCGCAGGCCATTTCGTGGGGTTTCTGCCAGCCTGTCTCCGTCACGAACAGTGACGGCTCACTGTCACCCTCTGTGGCAACCGTGACGCTCCCAGGCCCCAGCATCCCAACCCTCAATCCGGTCAAATGGAGCTGTGCGTTGCCGGCGGGAGTCCCAGGTGACCCGAATTCCGTTGACCTCGATACTGACGACAACATCTGTACGCACAATGCGGGGTATTATCCCGAAACCGCGTTGTGCGGCAATAACCCTGACCGCGAGGAATGCTTGAACGGCGTCGAACAAGACGATTCTGGCTCGTTTAACCCGACCAAGGCGCCACTGCCAACCGACGTCACAGCCGGGCTCTACACGCCGCTCTACCTCGGGAAAGACGTCAATACGTACAGCCAGAACTACAACTACGTGTCGTTCTATACGCCCAGCCCGCCGATGATCGCCGCGCCAGATACCAAGCAATCCTGCCCGGCGCCAGGCCAGTGCCCCATCGCGCTCGTCAACACCTTCTCGCTCGAAAACCAGGCAGAAGGCAAAGTCGCCTACGTGGGTGGCCAGGCACTTGCCTCCGTCCGTTTCTATGGCTGGGCGGCGGACAACCAAGCGCCGCTGAAGGACATGTGGGTTGATTGGGGTGATGACAATGTGCAGCAGATCAGCGACGCCGAAATGAAAAACAAGAAACCGTTCTGCGGCGTCTCTTCCGAGTGTGAATTCGTGCCTGGCCTGACCTGTAACTCGGATGCGGACTGCCCGCCGGCAGCCGGCAAGTGCGTAGCGGTCGGTTACTGCAACGCCCATCCCGACGTGTCCTGCAAGACGGATGACGATTGAAATACCAACCCCATCGCCGGCGTGGCGCCAGACACCTGCGTGCCGCATGCGCCATTCGGTTCCAGCACCAACGACTGCGAACAAAACTACTTTGAGTTCACCCACGCATACTCGTGTGGGACGCAAGCCGAGGAGCAGAAGTCGTCGAAGCCGATTTGCGCTGGTGATAAGTATTGCAGCAATGACCGCACCCAGGCCTGTTCGTCGAACAGCGATTGTGGGAGTGGGAACACCTGTAAGACGGCCCCAGGGAAGGGCTATTGTTCCCGCGATAATTCGGTCGCCTGTTCCGTTGATAGCGAATGCGCGCCGGGTGACAAGTGCCTTGTCGGTCTCGCGCCGCCAGACGGTTGTTTTGACCCGACGAATAACGCCTGCCGCTTCACGCCGCGCGTTGAGCTTGAAGACAGTTGGGGCTGGTGTACCGGCGAATGCCGCATCCAGGATTTGGGCGGAGGCAAACTTGGTGCGAATTTGGCCACGCCTGGCGGCAACGGGAACTTCGTCTTGTTCCAGAACGGCGGTTGTTACAATGGCACCGGCATTTACCGCAACTACGACACGACATTGAACTATCAAGTTGCGAAGCAAAATGGGAGTTTCGTGCAAAACACCTGTGACTCAAACCAGACGGCCCACACGGACTATCGCCCGTGGATCGTCTACAACGGCGCCTTGCAGCTTGGTGTGACGCCGTAAGACGTTCTCCGGAAAAAACAACAGCCCCTCGTCCGAGATCGGAGAGGGGCTTTGTGAAGGGAAGGTACGGGCGTGTACGTCAGGTGGGCGTGCGCGTCGACGCCGGGTTGACCTCGCGGCGCGAGTGCCGGCGGCTGGAGGGCGGTTCGTCAGCCCCCTTTTTGAAGTGCTCGGTAAGGAGCACCCCCATCTTGCGTTCGGAGCGGATGTAGCGGCTCAAGGCCTGCTTGATCGCCACGTTCACCTGGTGCGTGCCACGGAACGGCTGTGACATGATATGCGTGAGTGCGGCTTCGTCGAGCGTCGGCACGGGGAGCCCGTTCGGCATCGAGAGGCGCCTGTAGATGCTCGTGACCAGTTCGACCTGGTCGCCCCGGCGTTCCTGCCAGGATGGCCACACGAAGTCGCGCCAATTTTCCGGGAAGAACTGTGTATGCCATGGGTGCTCGACCGTCGAGGCAGCGAGGCCGATGCGGTAGGCGTTGGCATCCTGCTCGATGATCGGCATGACATACTTGAGATGGCGATAACGGTGTTCTGCGTAGGAAAGCTGGAACGACAACGGGATCTTCCCGCCGTCCATGAACACCAGCGCGTCGACGTCATCGCGGTCGAGGCTGAGGGGATCCGGCAGCCGGTCGTTGACCAAGATGACACGGCCCTCGACCTGCTTCCAACTGCCAACCTCGTTGATGAAGGCACGCAGTTCAAGGCTGTTCTCGCCGATCACGATCGGCAGGACGTTCTGTTTGCTCGCCACAACGGCATTCAGGAAGCGGTTCATCGCGAGCCCCATGACGAGGGGGAACGGCGGGCGTTCACTTTTCGGTGCGGCATCACGTCGCATCATCCGGCCTCATACTCTCTTGCGTGAGGGAAAGGTACAGCTCCGGGATCCGCCGGCACGGGCTTTTTCCTCATGAAAAAAGCAAATCACAGCATAGGTTGTTTTCGTCTCCCTGTCAACCGTTGCGCTTGACGCCCGGGCAATGAGCTGCTATCCTCCTTGCGATACTCGTTCCGGAAGAACGGGTTTATTTTTTACCTGAACCACCCAAAAACTATGGCATCAGCAATCTCCCAGGCCATGCGCCAGATCTGCGACGAGAAGAACATCTCGTACGAATCAGTGCTGGAAACCGTCGAATCCGCGCTGGCAGCTGCCTACCGCAAGGACTTCGGCAACAAGAACCAGAACATCAAGGTCCAGTTCGAGCCCGAGACCTATGACGGCGGCACCGAAGGCATCCGCGTGTTCGACGTGAAGGAAGTCGTGGCCGACATGGAATTGCCGGACGACTATTTTGAGCGTTTTGAAGCCGCGCATGCCGTCAAAAAGATTGATGGCCCGATGAAGCATGGCGAAGAACCGAAGCCCGTCGTGGCCGCAGAAGGAGCCGAAGGCGACGAGTTCGCCTTCAACCAGAAGACCATGATCATGCTGTCTGACGCGCGCGACCTCAAGGCGGACGCACAGGTCGGCGAAGAGATCCGTGTCGAACTCTCCGTCCCGGCTTCGTTTGGCCGCATGGCCGCGCAGACCGCCAAGCAGGTCATCATGCAAAAGTTGCGCGAGGCCGAACGCAATGTCATCTACAACGATTTCAAGGACCGCGAAGGCGAACTGATGAACGTCACGGTGCAACGCCGCGAAGGCCGCCTCGTCCTTATCGACCTTGGCCGCGCCTCGGGCGTGCTGCTTCCGGAAGACCAGATCGAGACCGAGCGCTATTTCCCCGGCATCCGCCTGAAAGTCCTGTTGCGCGAAGTCGTGATGTCCTCGCGCGGCCCGGAAATTCGCCTGTCACGCTCGAGCCCGGGGCTCGTGGCCGCCATCTTCGCCCAAGAAATCCCGGAAGTCGCCAACGGCATTGTCGAGATCAAGAACATCGCGCGTGAAGCCGGTTCGCGCACCAAGGTCGCGGTCTCGGCCAACGACGACGCCATCGACCCGATCGGCTCGTGCATCGGCCAACGCGGCACCCGCATCCAGACCATCATCCGCGAACTCGGCGGCGAGAAAGTCGACGTCGTGCTGTGGTCGGCGGACGAGGCGGCATTCATCGGCGCGGCCTTGAGCCCGGCCAAAGTCCAGGGCGTTGATTTGGACCAGGAAGCGCACTTGGCAATCGTCAAAGTCCCGGCCGACCAGTTGTCGCTCGCGATCGGCAAAGGCGGACAGAACGTCCGGCTCGCGGCCAAGCTCACCAGCTGGAAGATCACGATCCATGAGGAAGGCGGCCGCAAGGTCGCGGATTCAGAACTCGGCGAAGTCCCGACGGAAGCCGCCGAATCGCCAGAGTCTGCGGCCGAAGCTGAACAGAAAGATTCCGCCGCCGAAGAAAAACATGAACCCCTTAAAGGCGCGCAGAACGAAGCTGTCGAAACCAACGCCTAACCTCCTATGACCTGGCTCTTCACAACCATCCTCTACCAGCCGATCCTGAACCTCCTGATTTGGTTTTACAACGTCATCCCGGGCAATGATTTCGGTTTCGCGATCATTGCGCTCACGGTGCTCGTCAAGTTGGTCTTGTGGCCATTGACCGCTTCGCAGATCAAGCAACAACGCGCGCTCCAAGAGTTGCAACCCAAGATCGACGAAGTCCGCAAGCGCCTGAAAGATGACAAAGAGGCGCAGTCCAAAGAGCTGATGGACCTCTACCGCAAGGAACAGGTCAACCCGGCAGCGTCCTGTTTGCCGCTCCTCATCCAATTGCCGATCTTCATCGGCCTCTTCAGTGCCTTGCGCGACGGTTTGGCTGCCAAGAGCCTCAATTTGCTGTACCCGTTCGTCGCCAATCCTGGGACCATCAACACCATGTTCCTCGGCTTCGTGAACTTGGCACATCCGAACTACGTATTGGCGGTGCTGGCCGGAGCGATCCAATTCGTGCAGTCGTGGCAGATCTTGCGCCGCCCGTCGATCACGGCCAAGCCGCCCGCCGAAGTCCAAGGTTCACCAGGTGCCAAGGACGAAAGCATGGCCGCCATGATGAACAAGCAGATGATGTATATGATGCCCGCCGTCACCATCCTGATTGGTATCTCATTGCCGGGCGGCCTCACGTTGTACTGGCTCGTTATGAGCTTGCTCACCGTCGGCCAGCAGGCCATCTTCTTACGCAAGCCACGTCCGCCGCAAGGCGTGCCGCAACTGTCGTAAAAGAGGGAAAAATCAAACGTAGGGGCGGGTTTAAAACCCGCCCCTACGTTTTTTTTACGCGCCGCGCTAAGCTCCTGGGTATGACCGTGAACAGCAAAGAACTGGTAAACGCTCCCGTTCGGACCCAAGCCGGCCAAGCTATTGGCCGCGTGGCGAGCGTCGATTTTGAGGCAGACACTGGCCGACTGGCAGCACTGCACGTCCGCATCCGTGGCATGGTCCCGCACTTGTTGGATAACGAGCTGCTCGTCTCCTGGTCGCAAATCGTATCGATCACGAAAGACGAAGTCGTGGTCAAGGATACGAGCGTCCCGGCTGATGCAACGGCAATCGCCAGCAGTTTTGGCTCACCATCAGCGCAATTCTCGCAGCACGGAAACGCATGAGCAACCCCGTGGCCGAAGCCGCCGTGTTGCGGACCGTCGCATTCCACGAAGCCTGGAACTACTTGCCGACGACGACCGAGCTGCTTGATTCGTTGGATGTCGCGAAATCGGGGAGCGTGTCATGGGAAGACGCGGAACGCGCCTTGGACGGCCTCGTCCGGTCAGGCGAATTGCTCCTCGACGCCGACCGCGTGGGATTGCCTGCGACCTTCGCGGACCGTTTGTTTGAGCTCCACGAACGTGACCCGCTCCAAGCACGCAAGCGGCGTCGCGCCGTCCGAATTGCGCGTTACTTGTCGCGTTTGTCGGGCGTACGGTTCGTGGCGCTTGCCAATACCACGGCGCTCGGGACGGCACGTGATGGTAGCGATTTGGATTTTTTTGTGATCGTGCGTGCCGGCACCATTTGGAGTACGCGCTTGCTGTCTGCAGGATTGTTCAAGCTCGCCGGGCTTTTGCCTAAAGGCGATGAGATCCCCGACGCCGTCTGTCTATCCTATTTCATCGCCGACGACGCGCTCGACTTGTCGTCCCACGCGTTGCCCGACGGCGACCCGTATTTTCGCCAGTGGTTTTTGGCCCTCTTGCCGTTGTTTGATGATGGGATCTCGCAGGAGCTGTGGGATGCCAATAGCCTACTGCGTCAACGCCATCCGTTTGCCCGGCGTTGGATCGTTCCGCCGGATCTCCATATCAGTACGCCGCGCCTGCGCATCCCAACGGCACGTCCCATCGAAGCGCTCGCACGCGGTTTCCAGCTTCGTTGGTTCCCTGCCGAGATCAAACAGCGCATGAACCAGGACACGACGGTCATCGTCACCGACCAGGCCCTGAAATTCCATGTGGGAGATGGCCGTGTATGGTATCGCGACCGGCAGGCTACGATCTGCCATGAATTCGGGATCGACGTATGACGGAGTCAGTAAAAGATCTTTCTGCCCAATCACCACAGCGTTCAGGACGACGATGGTTATTTGATTGGTCCTGGCGCCTCACGATCTTGGCGTTGCCCTGGCAGACGCGTTGGTTCCACGACGCCTCGTTGGCCGGTTGGCCGTGGGAACAAGGGAGATGGAGCGTGTACGCTTCATGGCTCCTGATCGTCGCGACGATCGCCCTCGGTTGGCCGTCGTTTCGCCGTGCCCTCACCGGCCCGAAGAAACGCATCGCGGCATATCTTTTGACTGCACTGTTCGTCGTAAGTTACCTTCCCCTGCATAGCACCGACATGGCCCATTTCGTGGCTGTCTCGCAATGGTGGATGGAAGCCTTGCTGTTGATGGGTTTTGGTCTGGTGCTCGTCGGCGCGAAGGTGCCATGGCGTTCCATTGCGACGTGGTTTGTCGTTTCCCTCATCCCGCAAGCGTTCCTCGGGATTATCCAGTACGCCACGCAGAACGTCATCGGTTCAAAGTGGCTCGGCATCGCGACGCATCTCTCGAAAGTCCCCGGAACGTCGGTCGTCGAATTTGGGTTGTTCCGTTATTTGCGTGTCTATGGCGGGTTCCCGCATCCGAATATTTTTGGCGGATGGCTGGCGGCCGGGATTGTCGCAACGTTCGCGTTGGCAGGGATAGCCACTTCGAAGAAAACGGCGTTGTTCGCAATTTTTTCTTCCGCGTTATTTTCGGTCGTGCTTGTTTTGACCTTTTCGCGGGGCGCATGGATCGCGGCCGCCGTTGGGATTGTGGTTCTGGTAGGGGCGCGATTCATCGCGCCCGTTCGGCCGGCCGGCCTGTCGG
>JBAQQZ010000027.1:0-6530 GCA_049295615.1 Patescibacteria group bacterium | reverse complement strand
GTGTCGATCCAATAAGGACAAAAAAACACCCGCCGCAGCGGGTGTTTTGTTACTGGAGACAGGACGCTTATTTGAGCGTGGCCTTGCCGCCGGCTTCTTCGATCTTCTTTTTGATCTCTTCGGCAGTCGCCTTGTCGGCGCCTTCCTTGATCATCTTTGGGGCGGCATCGACGATGTCCTTGGCTTCCTTCAAGCCGAGGCCCGTGACTTCGCGCACCACCTTGATCACGCCGATCTTGTTGCCACCGGTTTCGGTGAGCTCGACGTTGAACGAGGACTTTTCTTCTGCGGCGGCTGCACCACCAGCGGCACCACCGGCCATCATGACCGGGGCGGCGGCGGACACGCCGAATTTCTCTTCGAGCACCTTCACGAGCTCGGCGAGGTCAAGCACGGACAACTTCTCGACGCTCTCGACGATCGTCTTGAACTTGGCGGGCACCTCAACCACTTTCGTTTCGTCTGACATAGGATTGGGATTGGATGGAATGATTAAGCGGCAGGCGGAGGTTCAGCGGCCGGGGTTTCCGGGGCTGGGGCTTCTGCAGCCGGTGTGGCTTCGGCCGGGGCCGGAGCAGCTACTTCAACTTTTGGTTCTTCTGCTTTCGGGGCTTCTGCGACAGGCGCAGCCGGAACGCCAGCTTCGATCTTCTCGCGAATGGCGTTCAAGGCGCGGACGAACGCCGAGACCGGCGCATACATCGTCCCGACGACCAGGCCGAGCAGTTCCTTCTTCGACGGGAGTTTGGAGAGTGCGACGACTTTTTCCTTGTCGACGACGGCTCCTTCAAAGATGCCACCGATGAGCTTGAGGGTCGTACCCTTCATGGCATCGCCCAACACTTTGGCCGGGGCGATCTCGTCTTCGGTGCCGAAGGCGGCGCCGAGCATGCCCGGGAACTGCTTGGCATTGAGCTCAATGCCCGCTTCCTTGGCCGCGAGGGTGAAGAGCGACTTCTTGGCCACCACATAGTCCACCTTGGCGTCACGGGTCTTCTTGCGAAGGTCCGTCACCTGGGCGACGGTCATGCCCTGGTAGTCTGCAAAGACGACCGACTTGGCGCCTTTGAATTCCTTGACCAGGCGATCCTTGGCGACCGCTTTCTGTTGCCGTGTTTTTGGCATAGGACAGTATTTATGAATCGAACAAACGCTTTCGACCTTTTAAAAACACTCACAGTCGTCCTGTGAGCGTTTCACCACACGCCAAACGGCGGTGGATCGAACTCCTCGGTAGGGTGGGCTATTATTGCTCCTTTGGCGGAGCCCCTACTGTCTCAGGACTTGAGTGTTGGCCGCAGGATAACCGAAGCCGTCCCAGGCGTCAAGCCACATGCTATACTGGTGGAGATATGAAAAAATACCTCTTTTTGGCCGCTGCCGTGATGCTTTTCGGTGCTGGCTGTACCACGACTTCAACCGTGAATGTCCAGCCGACCACGCCTTCCACAAATGTGAATACCCAGCCTGCTGCGACCGGAGCCACCAATCCAGGCTCCCCGAGCGTCGGGACGAATCCCGCCGCGACGGCACCCAATAACGTCACGGTCACGATCCAAAATTTCGCGTTCGCTCCTGCGTCCGTCATCGTTGCCAAGGGCGCATCCATCGTGTTCACGAATGAAGACTCGATCGCGCACACTGTCACGTCAGACAACGGTCAGTTTGACAGCGGATCGATCGCCCAGGGCCAGAGCTACATCCTCAAGACATCCACACTCGCCGCCGGGACGTACAGTTACCACTGCTCGGTCCATCCAATGATGAAGGCGACGTTCATCGTCCAATAACATGGCTATGCGTTTTGAGGCGCCGATCCCGGCCAACCTCCAACGTGAGATCCCGAAGACGGAAAAGCTGGCGAAGCAGCTCGTGGACATGCGCGCGATCGGCTCCGTGGAAACTGAAGCCGTGCTCCAATCGCTGATCCAAGCGGTCTATGCCGAGGCCACGCGCTCGCTCACCAATCCCCTTCCCATCGGCAAAGTCTCAAATATCGTGCGCGGCAAGATCTTGACCGAGCTCAACAACCACGCGGACGTCTCACCGTATTACGTCTTGAACACGACGAAGCGCGCCGTCAAACAGGCACTGGAACCAAAAAACCAAGCGTCTTAAGCCATCAACGCCTTCAGGTCAGCCAAGACCTGGTCGGCGTGTTCCGTCGGTTTCACGTCTTGGTAGATCTTCGCGATCTTGCCTTGCGGATCAATCAAAAACGATGAGCGTAGCGTGCCCATATATTCTCGTCCCATGAATTTCTTTTTTGCCCAGACGCCATAGGCATCAACGATGGCGTGGTCTTCATCCGACAACAACGTAAACGGCAGGTCATATTTTTCGGCGAACTTGGCATGCATTTTGACGGAGTCAACGCTCACGCCAAGCACGACGGCTTTCAGTTTCTTGAAACCTGCCCAATTGTCACGCAACGAACACGCCTCTTTGGTGCAGCCCGGCGTATCGTCTTTGGGATAAAAATACAGCAGCACCCATTTCCCCGCGTAGTCCTTTAAAGCGTGCATCTTCCCCTCCTGGTCCGGCGCATTGAATTTCGGCGCAGCTTTTCCGACGGTTGGTTTCATAGGAAAAAAGCATAGCACGGATGCATTGACGGAACGCAAGAAATATGATTTCGTAGCCCGACGCAGCGATGGTCGTTGCGTCTTGAAAGGAGCTCTTTCGCATGAAAAACGATGCGTCCGACGCCAAGCCGGAACCCCAAACGCTCACCTTCACCCTCGATCTGCCGAGGGACGTCTACGAGCGGCTGATGCTCGAAGCCGAGGTGAAGTATAACGGCGCACTGCCGAAGCTCGTGGCCGAGGTGCTCATCGCCCATGCCGCGCCACGTCCGTCGCGTCCCCCGCGCCTCGGACGGATGCCGTCGGATTGAGAGGAACATGACATGGCAGACCAACATCTCCTGAACGACATCCGCGCCCATGGCCCACAAGCGGCCATCGCCGCCTGGCGCGAACACCACCGCACCATGCATGGACCGGATCTCTCGTATGCCGATCTGGCCGGGCTCGATCTGAAGGGCTGCAATCTCGCGCAAGCGAACCTGTCCCATGCGCGGCTCATGATCGCGAACCTCATCGGGACCAACCTGCAGGGTGCGGTATTGCATCATGCGAACCTCAATGGGGCGCAATTGCAAGACGCTAATCTGGACTATGCCCAGGTCCACGACGCGGATTTCATTGACGCAAACCTGCAACGCGCCAAGATCTGGAATGCGCATTTCGAACGATGCCGGCTCATCCGGACAAACCTCTCCGGCGCACGCCTTAACTTCAGTAGTTTCATCGAAACCACGTTCGGTGCGGCCGTCTTGAACGGAACCGACTTCCGTTGTGCCGCGAAGCTCCTGAAAAACACGTTCATCGGAGCACAGTTCAAAAACGTGGACCTTCGCGGCATCCGTAACTTAGAACGGGCCGACCTCGCGGCGGAATTGCTTAAGGCTACGGAGCATACGGGCGTCACGACCCGCATGGATCTCAAGCGGCTCGTGCCGGGTCTCCGACACAGCCGCACTCGCGGCAAAATCGAAGGCGCCGGCGCGCCCAAAAAAACGATGCGCGGGTATCGCTGACCTCCGAGCCCTGACACGACATCTCGTATCAGGGCTCGTTTTTTTATTTCGTTCCCAACAATGCGTTCGCGACCCACGAGACCAACCAATAGACCAACGCACCGAGGAAGGCCGCGGTAAATGTCGTCACGTCAAACCCTTTGACAATGGACGAGGCGAACCAAAAGAGCAACGCGTTGATGACGAGCGTGAACAAGCCAAGCGTAAGGATGTTGATCGGAAGCGTCAGCAGGAGGATCAACGGGCGGATGAGCGCATTGATGAGCCCGATGACGAGCGCGGCGACAAGCGCCGTCCAAAAATTCGCCACGGAAATCCCTGGCACGATATAGGCCGTCGCCATGACGGCCAACGCGCTGATCAACCAACGAAGGACAAGTTTCATATGGGAGTATTATTCCACGTTAAATTTTTTCTTGATGTCTTTGACCTTGTTTTCGGCAAGCGACAGCCGTTGCTTCAACGCCTCGGCGACGACCATGGCGCGCTCGAATTTCATGAGCCCTTGGTCAAGGTCCGCTTCGCCACGCTCAAACCACGCCGCGATTTCCTCGAGTTCCTTGAACCCTTTAGCGACGTCGATTTCTTTTGGGTCTTTCAGTTCTTTCTTGGGCATAGTTTCTACAGTAATTTCGGTTGCAACGTCTGTTCTCCAAGTCGCGTGACCGTCGCGCCAGCGTCACCATCTTTCAAGGAGATGCGGACGTTAGCGCCGACAGACAACTGTTTGACCGAAGTCAGGCTCTTGCCGTCTGCGCCTTTCAGGATAGCATATCCCCGTTTGACCACCGCATTCGGGTCAAGCGACGCGAGCAGGCGGACGTTGGATGACAATTCCTCGCCAAGACGCTTGACCCATGTCGCGACGGCAGACGAAGAGGCCGCCGTGAGTGCCTCAAGTGCCATACGCCGTTCGGTGAGCCACGCTTCCGGGGCATGCATGGCGCGGTCAATCGCGAGATGGCCATCTTCAATATGCGCGATGAACGACGTATCGATCGCAGCGGTGAGCGTCGCGAGTTCATAGAGCGCATCTCGGCGGTCCGGGACCAAACGCCGCGCACAATCCGTCGGCGTCGAGCCGCGCACGTCGGCGGCTTCTTCGGCAAACGTGATGTCACGTTCATGGCCAATGGCGACCAGCGTCGGGATCCTCGACGCATGGATCGCCCGCACGACCCGTTCATCATTGAACGCCATCAGCTCCTCCAGCGACCCACCGCCGCGCGTCATCACGAGCACGTCGTACGGTTCGGATTGCGCTTGCTCAATGGCCGTCACGATATCCTTTGCGGCGCGTTCGCCTTGGACCAAGACGTGGTAGACGTCGATCTCGAGGCCACCCCAACGCTCCTGGACGACGCGGATGAAATCCCCATACGCAGCACTTTCACGCGAGGCGACAAGCGCAATTCTCGACGGGAATCGCGGTAACATTCGCTTGCGAGACACGTCGAACATCCCCTCTTTCTCAAGCTTCTGACGAAGAAGCGCCAAGGCTTTCTTCAACGCGCCTTCACCTGCCAGCTCGATACGTTCGGCGGACAATGAGAATTTCCCGTACTTGGGATAGACGCGCGGCAAGCCGAACACACGGACACGCGCACCGTCTTCGATCGGCACGTTCAAGTTCCATAACGGCATGAAGATGTTGACGAGCGCCTTTTCGTCCTTCAAGTCAAAACTCACCCACTGCCCTTGCGACACGCGATACCCCGAAACTTCGCCCTCGACCGCAAATAATTCTGCACCAAGCGTCTCGCGCAAGACGCCGTTGACGATCTCAATGAATTCGGAAACGTGGAGGACCTTCATGGCTTACGGGTGCAACAACCCACCCCACTCGACCAACGTGAACCCGACGCGCTTCGGCGTAACAACCTTTGGCACCGCGATCGACACCGGCGCTTGGAGCTTCTGCCAATCCATGAAGAGACGGATTTCCGTTTGTGGCCGTGGGCTGACGGAAAGTGGCACTGCCGCCGACCAGGCGGACGTGAGGAACGACACGCGATAATACGGCGCGCCGACCATCTTTGGCACCCAGAAATCCCTAAAATCCTGGGACTCTTGGTTGTTCAACCCGTATTTTGCGAGAATCGTTTTCAACTGCGCGTCGACCTGTCCTGCCTTCAAGATGAACCCGTCTGACGGAGCTTGGTACACCGCGCCCGTTCCTTCCCAGTACAGCGACCCAACCGACGTTCCATCTTTCAACGTGAGCTTTCCATTTGGCAAAGCCATGACGTTCCAACCAGATGCGGGATACGCCGGGACGCTCTTGGTGACATTAATGAAGTTCGGCAAACGCAACGACACATCCGTCGCCTGCGTTGGATACAAATAGATCACAGGCTTGCCGCACTCAACAGGCGGCAACGCGTTGACGCTGATGAAACGCACCCATCGGCCAAACGCATCTTTCCAAAAGAAGACCGGATACGGACTCTTCTTCAAAAAATCCGTGATTGTGGGACGCGAGCCATCCGGCGTATACGCCACCCAATTCTCATATGACTCTTCGACGACCTTGTTGTGCTGTGGGTCTTTCGGGACATAGACCGAATCACCATCCGACGTCGTGCCGACCACTTCTAACGAGTCCATCGTCCCGACATCTGTAGACGAAACGGTCTGCGGGCAATTCCCCGTTCCGCATCCACCAACCACGGCATCGGTGTAGCCTTTTGCAACGAACCCGGAAACGCTTGATGTCACGGCGTAGCCAAACGAGGGGTCGGTCGGGTTCACCTGTGGGATCTCGGATGTATAAGCGTACGCCTGCCCATCCTTGGCGAATACGAAGACGCATCCCGCACCGTTAGTGAAGGAATACAGGTCATAGCCTTCTTGCGTATGGCTGATGAACGTGAGCCCATCCAGCTTCCCGTCTAGCGCATCAGGGCGATAAAGGTTTTCGATCAACGAA
>JBAQQZ010000026.1:0-11934 GCA_049295615.1 Patescibacteria group bacterium | reverse complement strand
CACCACCACCTGTGGTGCCTGGGGTGACGGCTGCGGTACCGGGTGCGACGTCGGAGGCGTGTTGGTTGTCGGTGTAGAGGCCAGAGGCGGTGCCTGCGGCTGTCACTTCAAACTGGTGGTTGCCGGGGGAAGCGACAGAAGAGGAGACGAGGGAAATGGGTCCTGAACGGAAGATGCCAGAGGTTGATGAGGTTTCTGTGAGCGTCAAGGTTTCTGCATCAGAGCCTGGGGCAATCGTGACGGGGATCGTGAAGGATTCCGTTGTCGTACCGCTCAAGTTGCGGTTTGAGTCTTGTACTTGGAAATACACGCTGGCAGGTGAAGTGTATGACCCTTGGGTCACGCCATTCACGTCCGTGAAGTGCACGCCTTCGGCAGGATGGATGATGTGGCCGCTGGCGCCTTCGGTGATGAGGCCGTTGTTTGAGATGAGGCCGGTTGCGGTGAGGGTGTTGTTGCCGACATCAAGGGATGATGCCGTCGATGAAACCGTGAGCGTCCCCGTTGTCGATGCACTGCCGGCCATGGTGACACCGGCGGCGTTATCCACCACAAGGTTTGCAAACGTGACGCCTGCCGGAATTGTCTGGCTCGCGCTGCCCGAGAAGATTACCGTGGAATCGAATGGCCCTGGTCCGGCAAGTTCAAATACGCCTGCATTGTTCCAGGCTTTGTTGAAGACGATTTCGACCCCAGTACCGGGACCGTCAGAGTCCAATGAGCCCGAAGCGGTATTCACGAAATCATCATTAAAAGTCATCGTGCCGCCAAGGACACTCGTAACCATAAGACCACTGTTGGTCGTCGTAGAATCGAAAGTTGCACTGGCCCCAAAATACAAAATGGTGCCCGCCAAGACGTGCGTCGTACCGGAGACGACGAGATCCGAACCGTCGTCCAAAGACATTCGACCAGCGTTTATGGACAGATTTCCATTGACGACAACGTGGACGTCGCTTTCGAAATTAGACATGACCACCTCGGGCGTCGAGCTGACAACGAGATTGTTGAACGTGAGCGTCGTCTGGGTGTCTGCGTCGACAGATTGAAAACCGGCCGCAGTAGAAGTCGCAAACACGAACGTGCCGTTGCCCGGCGTGAATCTTCCGCCGTTGCGCAGGTCAAACGCTCCGCCAACGGTAAAGGTGTTGGCGCCGCCTGCCACGATGGCGCCCGTGCTCGAGGTCAAACCGAAGCTCGTGAAATCAAACCCCGTCGTCGTGAGCGTCGCATTCGTGTTGACCAACAGGCTGTTGACTGTTGCCCCCGCTGACAAGGCCGTCGTCGTCGCTGTCGGGATGACTGCGTCATCAGCCGCGACAGGTACGTGGCCGCAATCCCAGTTGCCTGAAGTATTGAAATCGCTGGTGCCGACGCTAGCAAAGGTGCACGTCGCGGCTTGCGAGGCATGCGCGCTGATCATGACTCCCATGATGGCTGCGCAGGCGGCGATGGCGATCGCAAGCGTCCGCGGAGCAATACGGGAGAGCTGGAAGCTCTGGGTCATATGGGTATTATGGCGTTGGTGGGATCGTGTTATGACGACTCCAGGCAACGTATAAAGTGAACAAGTGATAGCAGTGTACATAAATTTTCCATATCTGTTTCCGCTTCTGTGGATAACTAAAAAGCGACCCGCAGGTGCAGGCCACTTTTTTCCTCAACGTGATAAAGTTACATCTATAATGAATCACTCGGGAACTCAACGGACGACTGTGCGGCCGCCGGGTCAAAATCCGAGAGACCGTTCACATCTGCGCCAAACGTGTAGTTGGAGTGAAAGGTATCCGGGATGTCATCAATCTTCGTATTCCAGTCTGCCCCATAGAGCGCAGTGGCGACAGCTTCACCCTTCACCCAGCGGAGGACGCCGCCTTTGACGACCACATATACGTTGTCGAAGGTGGTGAACTTCACCATTTTAACGCCTGGCTTGTAGGTCACGTTCTTGCCAAGGGGGATCGAGGCGAGCTGGTCAGAACTAATCAGCTGGACGCCGGAAAAGTCCTGGTACCACGTGAAGTATACTTTCGGATTCGGAAACGCATGGCGCATGCCATCGGTGCCAATATAGTAGACAGCCTTGCACACATCGTTCACATCCGCTGCAGCAGCTTCAGTCGTACACGGGAGCTTCACGAGCGAATGGACGGGGACTCCGATACTCTGGAGGTTGGCGAGATAGCTCTGGTATTGCGTCGTGACGGACGGGATGGCGACGACTCCAGAAGAACCAAGGCCACCACCACCTCCTCCGCCCCCGCCACCGCTGATAGTAATCGTGTACGTCACGGATGAGATTCCCGAAGCGGTTCCTGACAGGCAGCCGACGGCTTTCACGGTTGCCGACGAGGAGATGAGGAACGCACCGGCATAGAGCGTCCCCACGCTGCAGGTCGGGGTCGTGCCGTTTGTGGTGAAGCGGATCGAGGTTGAACTCGTGGATGTGATGGTGACGTTCTGCGCACTGGAGTAGCTGCCGGTTACCGGCGAGATGATCGGATTTCCTGGCGGGTTGGTGAATGACCAATTGATGTTATTTCCCGAGTCGATGCTGGACGAGCCAGCCACAATCGCCGTCACATTGATATTGTTGCTGTCTTCGACATCCACATTCGAGATCGATCGCAGGCTTTGCGGGTCGATGTCCCATTGGCTTCCCGTTGCCGAGGAACGAAGGCTCAATAGGTTTCCGGTCGCGCCTTGAAGATAGAGGGCGTTGGTCGCCGTGGTCGTCGCGCCAGCCTGGAACGTGAGGATATCCGCCGTACTCGTCAGCTTGTAGAGATTGAAGAACGAGGTGGAGCCACTAATCGCCTGTCCCGTGCCATTCAAATCCACACTCCCCGTGCCGCTCAAGGTTCCCCCGTTGTTGTTCCAGTCATGTCCGACGTGGAGCGTATTGCTTCCGAGACTCAACGTTCCCGCATTGAGCGTCACATCATGTGTCGAGGTGGACTCACCTCCGAGCGTCGCCGTGCCACTGCTCTTGGTAACGGAGAGATCGTAGAAATTCGCTTCGGCGGAGATCGACTGCGCGCCCGTGCCATTGAAATCAACCGCACCCGTACCCGAGCTGAGCGTCCCAGTATCAATCCAATTGCCACCCACGTGGAACGTTAAGGGAGTGACCAAGATGAGAGTACTCCCCGGGGAAATGGTCACGTTCGCGGTCGAGGTTGTGTCTCCAAAAAAGCCGACGATCGTATTATTGGTTAACGTGATGTTTCCGAAATTTGCCTCTGGAAAAACCGGCTGCCCAATGCCGCTCGCAAAATTAAAATCGACCGTTCCTCCATTCGCCACGAGCGTGCCTGAATCAGACCATGCGTGACCGAGATGCAGCGTCTGACCGTTCAGGTTGAGTGTGCCGCTCACGATATCCATATCCTGTGTCGTCGTCGTTTCGCCGAGCAGCGTTACCGCACCGGTCGGCTTGTTTATCGTGAGATCAAAGAAACCAGGCTCCGGGCTGACTGTCTGCGCGCCCGAACCGACAAAGAAGACGATGCTCCCCAAGCCATTATACGTACCGCTGTCGTTCCAATTTCCTTCAAGCTGGATCGCGCCTCCGTTAAGAATCCCGCCCGCGGCGATCGAGATCGTTCCCGACGCGCTGGCCGTGTGGTTGCCGACCGTCATCGTCCCCGTACTGCCAATGATGAAGGATTGGAAGGTGGAACTCGCCGAATAATTAAAGCTATTCATGTCCAACGTCCCATCGACGGTCGTGGTACTCACCGTCACATCCGCGCTCAATGAGGTCGAAGTCGCGGCCGGGATGATGACGTCATCTCCCACGGTTGGCGTATGGCCACAGCTCCAGTTGGCTGACGTATTAAAGTCGCTCGTGCCGGCGCTGGCAAATGTACAGGTTGCGGCAAACGTCGCCTGGGCACTCATGGCAAACCCGAGAAGCGCGGCAAACACCGCAAAGAGAGATGCCGTGCGCGAAGCGAACCGGCGTACTGAAAGGTTCTGGTTCATAAAGTTATCGGCAGTTTAGCACCTTTCTCTATTTAATGTTCGTTTGGAGCATCCGAAATCTTTTGAGATACAAAAAACGGCTTGCTTGTTATGCGAGCCGTTTTTTGTTTTCGGAGGCCTACATCTGCAAGCTGTCACTTGGAAACTCGACCGAAGCCTGCGCCGCGGCCGGATCGAAGTCCGACGACCCATTCACGTCTGCGCCGAACGTATAGTTGGCGTAGAAGGCATCAGAAATGTCATCAATCTTCGTGTTCCAATTAGAACCGTACAGCGCCGTGGCTGCAGCTTCCGTCGTCACCCAGCGCAAGATACCGCCCTTGGCGACGACATAGACTTTTGGATCCGTCGTGAACTTCACCATCTTGACGCCTGGCTTGTAGGTCACGTTCTTGCCCAGCGGAATGGAAGAGAGCTGGTCGAATCCAATGACTTGGACGCCAGAGAAATCGCTATACCAGGTAAAGTACACCTTGGAGTTGGGGAAGGCGTGGCGCATGCCATCGGTGCCAATATAGTAGACAGCCTTGCACACGTCATTGGGATCCGCCGAGGCGGCTTTGGTCGCACAAGGAAGTTTCAAAAGCGTGTTGACCGGTACCCCGATATGTTGGAGGTTTTCCAAAAAGCTCTGGAACATGGTCTGGATCGGAGGAAGGGCATTCGAGCCAGAAGAGCCGAGACCTCCTCCTCCGCCGCCGCCGTTCGAATGGGGAGGCGAGGGCGGGGTTGGCACGGAACCGTTGTATTCATAGGCGCCCATATCACACACGGCCGGAGAAATCCCATCGCCCTCAACGGGACGCGTGATGCCGCGTTGGTCCTTCGATTCACAGGCCGTGCCACCGCTTCCCGGGGTTGCCACGCTACCGGCATCGATCGCGGCAGAGCCTTGCAGAAGAGCCAGCGTAAGGGTGTTGCCGCCATGAGAGCCTGGACCCGCTGGATCGAGCTTCGCATTGGCATTCGAGAGGTCGCCGGTGCCCGTAAGGCCGCAGGTCGTGCCGGTATCGAGGTTGTGACCGTTCGAGACAATCACGCCGCCTCCGATGGTATGGCAATTGCTTTCCGCACTGCCGCTCAAAATAGTGTTTTGAATGGTGCTCGTTGCAGTACTGATGGAGAGGCTGTCCCCTGTGGCATGCAACGTCGTGTTTTGTGCAAAGGTCACATTGTTGAGTGTCGTATCGCCATCGACAACGAGACCTCCTCCGCCAGCTTCTGATGAGTTCTGGAAGAACGTGGAGTTCTTGATTGTCAGAGGCACACCATCCCAAATCGCGCCGCCGTCGCTATCGGCACCCACGTTATTCATGAACGTGGAACCGCTGATGTTGAAGGAGGTGTCGTCGATGTCAAACGCTCCGCCGCCGTCCGTGCGTGATGTGTTGCGTAGGAATGTGGAATCGGTGACCGTCGTGTCGCTCTCGTCGTTATCGATCGCGCCGCCCCAACTATGCGCCGAGTTGTCCTGGAATGTCGAACCACTGACGGCTGACGTCCCGCCGCTATCCAACTGGATCGCGCCGCCGCTGTCTGCGTCGCTGTTCTTTTGGAACGTCGAATTCGAGATGGTTAATGGACCACCGCTGCCGGCATAGATGGCTCCGCCTTCTTCTGTGATCGCGTTGTTTGCAGTGAACGTACTTCCGGAGACGGTCGTCGACGCGCTGGCGCCTATACTGATAGCACCCCCGTTATTATAGGCGCTGTTCGCCGTGAAGGCGGAGGAGCCAATGGACAGCGTCCCACCCTCTTGGTCGATGCCACCACCATTATTGTCTTGCTGTGTGACGTTCGCGATAAACGTCGAACCCGTGACGGTCATGTCTTCATTTTGATAGATCGCGCCGCCATTGTGATAGGAGGCGCTCCCGATAATCGTGGAATTCGTGATCGTGAGGCCTGAACCATCGCCGTAGATCGCGCCGCCAAAGCTGTTTCCTGCATAGTTCCCCGTGAACGTTGTTGTGCCGATGGTTGCCGTCCCTCCTTCATGGTCGATGGCTCCGCCGTTATTGCCCTCCGAGCTATTCCCGTCGAACGTCACTCCGGTGGTCGTCAAGCCGCTTGCATCCGTCCAAATCGCTCCGCCTTCGCCTTGCGCGGCATTTGCCGTGAATGTCGTGTTGGTGAGCGACGATGTCGTGTCATCCAGGTAGAGAGCACCGCCTTCGCCATCCGCGAGGTTTCCGATAAAGGCGGAACCGTTGTCGGTCACGCCACCATTGCTCATAAAGATGGCGCCGCCCTGGGTATCCGCGTAGTTCCCCGAGAACGTCGAACTGGTCAATGTGACACCCGAGCCACCGCCTTCGATCGCACCGCCGTCATTGGAGGTGTAGTTCCCGCGGAACGTCACGTTGGTCGCCGACAAGCTGCCATTATTGAGAACAGCTCCGCCGTCGCTTCCACTGTCACCGTTGCTCAAGGTTAGGTCGCTCATCGTAAGCGTAACACTGGGGTCTACATTGAAGATCCGACTGCCGTTATCCGCTGAGAGGACGATGGTCTTTTGGCCCGGGCCGGCGATTGTGACGGTATGCAAGACGGGGATCTCGCTCCCAAGCGTGATGGTTCCCGTGAGCCCCGATGCAAACGCAACCGTGTCGCTCGATGAGGAGTACGCGACAGCTTCCCGGAGTGAACAGTCAGAATCGCAGAAACCGTCATCATGGTCGTCGAGCGTTGTCACAATCTCGTCTCCTGTCAGGCCTGCCGGCACGGTTGCCGTCACGCCTTCGAGCGCACCAATGTCGCAATGCGCACCTTGCGGCCGGCTCGTCCCGACCTGGTCGGTTGACGGGCACTGCGCATCATCGCCGCCATCAATCGCGGTGGAGCTTGCCTGCACGGCAATCGTCAGCGTGTTTCCTCCGTGATTCTGCGTGCCGCGAGGATCAAGCAACGGATCCGTGCTCGTCACGTCTCCGGCTGCCGTCGTGAAGAAGCAGGTGTCTCCTGAATCGATGTTGTGCCCGATCGTGGCAATCGCACCGCCGGTCGTCGCGCAGTTATTTGGTGATCCACCCGTCAGGATACTGTTCCCGATGGTAAGGGTATTCGAACCCGAATAGACGCTGGCATCGCCCGTGTTCTCTGCCAGCGTGTCATTCAGGAGCGTCGTCGAGGCGTCGGTGTAGATAGCCGCGCCCGTATCATTGCTCGCAGCGTTCTGGAAAAACGTGGAGTTCGTCACGTTCACATCGCTGCCATCGAGATACATCGCGCCGCCGTCATAGGCCGTGTTCCCCTCGAGGGTTGAGTTCGTGACAGCCAGTGTCCCGCCGTTCTGGTAGATCGCACCGCCATCTTCATCGGGCACCGTGTTGTCCTTGAACGTCGACCCGTCGATCGTCGTATTCTCGTTCACATAGATGGCACCGCCCTCGCCGAAGTCCTGCACGCTATTCTTGGTAAACGTCGAATTGGTGACAGTCAGGCCGGATGCGTTTGCGTAGATCGCGCCGCCGTCTTCACCATCCTCCGACACGTTGCCCGTGAAGGTTGAGCCGTCGACCGTCATCACTCCGTCCTCGTGCGCGATGGCTCCGCCACGGTCGAATTCAGCAATGTTATCCGAGAATGTGGTCGAGGTGACGGACGTCCCACCGGAGTTGTCCGCATAGATCGCACCACCTTCATCATATGCGGAGTTCGCCGTGAATGTTGATCCTGTGATACCCAATGAATTGGCACAGTCGGTATAGATCGCGCCGCCGTACCCGGCTGTCGCGGAGTTCCCGGTGAACGTTGAGGAATCGATGGTCGTATTCTCGCACAGATAAAGCGCGCCGCCTTCGCCGCCTTCATAGGCCGTGTTGCCTTTGAAAGTCGATCCGGTAATGGTCAGGCTGGTACCTTCACCGTAGATCGCACCGCCTTCATCATCATTAATCGATGTGTTCCCTTCAAACGTCGAACTGGTGACCGTGATCGTCCCATCATTCTGGTAGATGGCGCCGCCATAGTCGTCCGCGACGTTCGCGGAAAAGGTGGAACCAGTGACCATAAGGGCGCTGCTGCTGTCCAGATAGATCGCCCCGGAGGATTGCGACGCCTCATTGGCGTTAAACACGCTGTTCGTCACGGTTGCGCTCCCATTATCGATGTAGATCGCACCGGAATCGGAATTCGAGTTATTGCCGGTGAAGGTCGAGCTGCTCACGGTGAGGCCTGTCCCGTCCGTATAGACTGCGGCACCATCGCCATCCGAATAATCCCCAATGAAATAGACGTTCGTCAACGCTAGCGACCCGCCATCGAAGTAGATCGCGCCGCCTTCGGAATCCGACTTGCTCCCCTGGATCGTCGCATCAGAGATAGTAAGGACACCGTCAGAAGAGATGGCGCCGCCGTTACTGGCCGATTTTCCGCTCGCAAGTGTAAGCCCCGACAACGTCAAGGCGCCGGAAACACCCACATTGAAGATACGTGACTGCTGCTGGCCGGAGACCGTAATCGTCTTCTGGCCCGGCCCCGTGATCGTCAGGCCATGATTGATGACCATCTCACCCAACGTACTGCTGACGCTGATCGTACCTGTCAGGCCAGGGGCGAAGTTCACCGCATCTCCCGCGGACGAATAGGCGACGGCTTCGCGCAGGGAGCAGTCTCCCACCGTACAGGAACCGTCGTCACGGTCGGCGAGGGTCGTAACGGTGTGCGTGGCAGCGGCAGCCTGCGCGATCTGCGCCGCGGGCAAGAGCCCATATTGGAACGGTAACATCGCAAGCAATGCGCACAACGAAAAAATTTGAACCGCACGTGACCAGGCGGCATGCATCTTTGAGGACATGTTCATATGATCGTCGGATTAATGCCGGTTCGCATCACGCACGGACTGCCACGCGTCCCGTGCGGACTTTTCCGACGTACTATGGGCAGTCACTGCAGCTTCGCGTGCGGCGTCAAAAGCCTTGCGCGCCGTTTCTTCTTCCGTCTTAGACCCGTCGGCTTTTGCCCGCGCCACTGCGGCGTTGAATAGTTGAAGGTCTGCGGCGACCGCTGACTTAAATGCCTGACGGCTAGCTTTCATCGCGGCATTAAACGTCACGCGCGCAGTCTTGCGTGCAGCGACGTGCGCCCGATGCGCAGCGTGCGTGGTGCCACTCGTCGGGCGACGGCTGGCAGCGGAGACGCTCGGCGCGACACTGAGCAGGCAGCCTAGTGCCAGGCAGACGGCAACCAAACGGTTTGCAAAAGAAGATTTCATATTGGCGCCTACAGTTCTATCTGCGTATTAAAAATGAATTTGCATGCAGTGTACCCCATTTTGTCCATCATGGATTCGTTCCTGTGGATAAGCATAAAAAGCTGAGACATTAATAACGAGGTTGTACTCAATAAAAAACACCCGATATTGTCGGGTGTTTTTGCCGCCCTCTGCTCTTAATACCCCATTCCCATCCCGCCGCCGTGGTTGTCACCGGCTGGTTCTTCCTTTTTCGAGATGTCGGTGATGACGCACTCGGTGGTGAGGAACATGCCGGCGACCGAGGCGGCGTTTTGCAACGCGCAGCGTGTGACTTTTGCCGGATCAACGATACCTGCGGCAAGCATATCTTCTACCAACGTCATAGCTTCAGCATCGAATCCAGCATTCTCCTTTCCATCCTTAATTTTTTCGAGAATCTTAGAAACTATCGTCATCGCAATCTCACCTTTACCCGCATTTGTAAGAATAGCGACAATCGGTGCCGTCAGTGACTTTTCAATAATCGACATGCCAACGTATTCATCATTCATGCCATACGCAGAAAAATCTCCATCTTGGCGTGCTTTTGCGACACCCTTCATTACTTCTTCGTACTTTGCAGTCATCAATTGACGAATAGCATCATAAGCTCGAAGCATGGCAACGCCACCGCCAGGCACGATCCCCTCTTCGACCGCCGCTTTGGTGGCCGCGACCGCGTCTTCAATGCGGTGCTTCTTTTCTTTCATCTCGACTTCCGTTGCCGCACCGACTTTGATCACGCCGATGCCGCCCGCGAGCTTGGCGAGACGTTCCTGCAACTTTTCCTTGTCGAATTCGGAATCCGTGTTTTCGAGTTGCTTGCGGAGTTGCGTTGCGCGAGTCTGGACAGCCGTTTTGTCGCCTTTACCGTCGACGAAGGTCGTGTGCTCTTTGGTCGACACGACCTTGTGCGCCATGCCGAGGTCCGCCAATTCAACCGTGTCGAGCTTGCGCCCGATCTCTTCGCTGATGAGCGTCGCTCCCGTCACGATGGCGATGTCCTGGAGCAATTCCTTGCGGCGGTCACCGAAGCCCGGGGCTTTGACGGCCAGCGCGTTGAACGACCCGCGCAGCTTGTTCACGATGAGGGTGGTGAGCGCTTCGCCGTCGAGTTCGTCAGCCACGATCACGATTTCCTTTTTGCCCGTCGCGACGACTTTTTCGAGGATCGGCAAGATGTCTTGGATGGATGAAATTTTCTTGTCGGTCACGAGGATCGGCACATCGGTATATTCGGCTTCCATGCGGTCGGTGTTGGTCACCATGTAGTGCGAGGAATAGCCCTTGTCGATGCGCATGCCTTGCACGACTTCGGTTTCGACGCCGAAGGTCTGCGATTCTTCCACGGTGATCACGCCGTCCTGGCCCATCTGCTTCATAGCTGAGGCGATCGTCTTGCCGATTTCGGCGTCGTTGGCGGAAATCGAGGCAACTTTCTCGATGTCGTCGCCGGAGACGGGCTTCGAAATCTCTTTCAACTTGGCAACGACGGCTTCAACCGCCTTTTCCATGCCGCGCTTTACCGCCAGCGGGTTAGCACCGGCCGTGATGTTCTTGATGCCTTCGGCGATCATGGCTTGGGCCAGCACCGTAGCGGTCGTCGTGCCGTCACCGGCCACGTCGTTCGTCTTGGACGCGACTTCCTTCACGAGTTCCGCGCCGATGTTCTCAAACTTGTCTTCGAGCTCGATCTCCTTGGCGACCGTCACGCCATCTTTGGTGATAGTCGGCGCACCGTAGCCTTTGTCGATCACGACGTTGCGGCCTTTCGGACCCAACGTGACTTTCACGGCGTCGGCCAACTGGTCCACGCCGCGCTTCAGCGCATGCCGCGCTTTCTCATCAAACACGATTTGCTTTGCCATAGGTGTTATTCGATTACGGCCATGACGTCGCCTTCACCGACAACGAGGTACTCCACGTTGTCAATCTTCACTTCGTCCGGCGAATATTTCTTAAACACGATCTTGTCACCGACTTTGAGGGACATCGCTGCGCGCGAACCGTTCTCGAGCATGCGGCCGGGGCCGACGGCGATGACTTCACCCTGTTCCGGGCGTTCCTTGTCAGACGAGCCGGGCAAGATGATGCCGGTCTTGGTCATTTCTTCCTTGGCGACAGCTTTGACGATCACGCGGTCGTTGAGGGGACGAAGCTGCATAAAAATAATGAGGCGAAAATGGTTAGTGAGGTGAGCTAGCACTCGCAAGTGGCGAATGCTAAGTAGCAACACTTTGCCCCAGGCAACGCAACGCGTCAAGCCTTGTCCGTTCCAAAAAAATTCTGCAAAAGTAAGAGCAAAATAAGCGCAAGGCACATCCCCGACCAGGTGGACCAGAGATAGTAGTCGAACGCGGCTAGAACCCCAAAAAGCAGGAGGAATGGCCATGCGGAACGCGGAATGCGGCGGATCGTTTGCGCCAAGAAAGCGATCACAAGCAACGTCCCGACAATCCCGAGGTCGACGAATGCGAGGAGATACGCGTCCGCGGGCGGCTCTAAGGGTTCTGGCGCTTTGAATCCGGCGGCAGGCTTCCCCGCTTGTTTTGCATCAACATTCCTAAGATCAATCAGCTCCGCATTCGGGCCGGACCCAAACACCGGATGCGCGAGGGACAGCGTCATGCCATCTTTCAAGCTCTGCGTCCGCTGGTCGATGGATTTTGTTTCGAGCCGGTCGGCCGTATCGGCACGGGCGAACACAACGG
>JBAQQZ010000025.1:0-1535 GCA_049295615.1 Patescibacteria group bacterium | reverse complement strand
GACTTGGCGTCATTGATCTGCTCGGCATAGAAGGCGCGCAGAGCCTTGGTGCTCATCACGGCGGCGTCGATGACCTCGCCGGCCTTGAGCTTGGTCTTGGCCTTCAGCACGTGGATCGAGCCATCCTCGCCGTGGAACTCGATCTTGACGTCGGTGGCGGCGGCAACGGTCACCGACGTCTCGGAGCCATAGAAATCGCCGGACGTCATGTGGGCCACGTGGGACTGGGACGAAGCGGCCCAGGCGCCCATCTTGTGGGGATTCTTGCGGGCGTAGTTCTTGACCGACAGGGCGGCGCGGCGATCGGAATTGCCCTCGCGCAGCACCGGGTTCACTGCCGAGCCCAGAACCTTGCCGAAGCGGGCCTTGAGCTCCTTCTCGGCATCGGTCTTGGGGTCCTCGGGGAAATCGGGAATGGCGTAGCCCTGGGACTGCAATTCCTTGATGGCCGCCTTGAGCTGCGGCACCGAGGCGCTGACGTTGGGCAGCTTGATGATATTGGCTTCGGGCTTGAGCGTCAGCTCGCCCAGTTCGGCCAGTTCGTCGCCGATGCGCTGCTCGGGCTTCAGGCCCTCGGGGAAATTGGCGATGATGCGGCCGGCCAGCGAGATGTCGCGGGTTTCGACGGCGACCCCGGCCGCCCCGGTGAACGCCTGGACGATGGGAAGCAGGGAATAGGTCGCCAGAGCCGGCGCCTCGTCAACCTTGGTCCAGATGATTTTCGCGGTCGTCATCGTTCTTACCCCTCGCTGGAAGCCCATGCCGTCGTTCGCCCGTGATTTCCCGCCACGCGGCAAACGCGGGACGATAGCATTCGGGACGGCGAACGCAAGACTCAATCCTACTCGTTGGGAGGGGAAACGGGCGGGTAGGAACGGCAAAAAGCATATGAAACAGGTGGGAACTACGGATTCCCGCCCGTGACAGTAGGGGAAATTAGGACTAGGGTAGCGACCGCTTTCACCACCACCACCTCGCGAGGCGCCTTGAACCGGCCTACGCTCGTCGCCCTCATCGGACTTGCCGTCGCCGTGATCGCCATCGTGCTCGCCGTGCGCAGCCAGCGCGACGAGACGACGGATATCGAGACGCAAATTCCCCCGCCGCCCGGCGCCGCCTCCACGGCCGCCGCGACCGACCCGGGCGAGCCCTCGTTCGACGTGGTCCGCATCGATGCCGGCGGCGATACGGTCATCGCCGGCCGGGCCAAGCCCGGCGCCCAGGTCACCATCATCGACGGCGGCAGGGAACTGGGCCAGGTCACCGCCGATGGGCGCGGCGAGTGGGTGTTCCTGCCCCCGGCTCCCCTGCCCCCCGGCTCGCGCGAGCTCAGGCTGAAGGCGGTCAATCCCGACGGCAGCCAGTCCGAATCCGGCGAGACGGTGGTGCTGGTGGTGCCGCCGCGCGGCCAGGGCACCGCACTGGCCATCAAATCGGGACGCGACGGCAGCAGCCGCATCCTGCAGGGGCCGGGCGCCGCCACCCAGGGCGGGCTGTCGCTGGACATCGTCGACAACGACGACAAGGGCCGCATG
>JBAQQZ010000024.1:0-1922 GCA_049295615.1 Patescibacteria group bacterium | reverse complement strand
TTCGCCGAAAAAGATGAGAGCTCCGGGCTCAGAATTTTGCAAAAACTCGGGAAAAACGAGCTCAAGGACGACGACAGGTTCCAGTCCACACTCGCGCAAATTCGCCCGCAGCTCGAATACGACAACCTGTTTGCCGAGAAGATCAAGAACCGGAATGTCGTGCTGGGGTACTACCTGACCGAAAAGAAAGGCAGCCTCTCCGGGGCGCTTCCGGAGCCGGCGTTCCCGGCAGGCACATTCAAGGGTCGTCCCATCACGTTCACAACCTTTAACGGCTACGGGGCAAACTTGCCCGAGTTGCAGCAGGCCGCAGCCAGGGCGGGGCACTTCAACCCCACCGTGGATCCGGACGGCATGGTGCGGCGTGTGCCTGTATTGGCGGAGTACGACGGCGCATATTACGAGTCCCTGTCGCTGGCCGTGGTGCGCGCCCTGCTCGGCCACCCGAAATTGCTGCCCGGCTATGCCGAGGGCAAGACCAGCGGATACGGTGGCCTGGAATGGCTGGAACTGGATACGGCAATCGGCCCGTTAAAAATCCCCGTGGATCGAGAAGTGACCACGCTTATCCCGTTCCGTGGCAATGCGGGCAGCTTTAAATACATCTCTATCGCGGACGTGTTGCACGATCGCGTCGACGCCAAGGAGTTGAGGGACAAGATCGTGCTGATAGGCACGACGGCGCCCGGACTGCTCGATCTGCGCGCCACGCCGGTATCGGAAGTTTATCCGGGGGTGGAAGTCCACGCGAACATGATTTCCGGCATCCTCGACCAGAACCTGAAAGAGCGGCCCGCCTACATCATGGGCGCGGAAGTGATCTGGCTGCTGCTGATAGGTATCGCGTTGAGCTTCCTGCTGCCGAGGCTCGGCCCGGCAAAAGCGGTGCTGCTCATCATCTTCATTTTTTCCATCACGCTGGGGTTGAGCGTGGCCAGTTGGCAACAGGCAAATATCCTGATGCCGGTGGCCAACAGCATCGTGATGATCGCGCTGATGTTTGCCGTGGATATGTCTTACGGTTATTTCGTCGAATCGCGCACCAAGCGCCAGATCACCGGCCTGTTCGGGCAGTATGTGCCGAGCGAGCTGGTGGATGAGATGGCCAAGAATCCCGGCAGCGTATCGATGGAAGGCGAGAGCCGCGAAATGACCATCCTGTTCTCGGATGTACGGAGCTTTACCACCATTTCGGAGGGGCTGGACGCCAAGGAACTGACGCTGCTGATGAATGAATTCCTGACGCCGCTATCGCGCGTCGTTTACAAACATCGCGGCACCATCGACAAGTACATGGGCGACTGCATCATGGCATTCTGGGGCGCGCCGTTGCCCGACCCGGCGCATGCACGCAATGCGATCATAGCGGGGCTCGAAATGCTGGCGACCCTGGCAACCCTGCAACCGCGCTTCAAGGAGCGCGGCTGGCCGGAAATCCACATCGGCGTGGGCATCAATACCGGGCGCGTCAGCGTCGGCAACATGGGTTCCGAGGTACGCGTCGCTTACACGGTGATGGGCGACGATGTGAATCTGGCGTCACGCCTGGAAGGCATTACCAAACAATACGGCGTGGGCATCGTTGTCGGCGAAAACACCAAGAATGCCGTGACGGATTTTGTGTACCGCGAACTCGACCAGGTGCGTGTAAAGGGCAAAGACAAGCCCGTGGCGATTTACGAACCGATCGGCCTGGCCAGCGAAGTAAACAAAGCACTGCAGGATGAGATCAAGCTGTTCCACGAGTTTCGCCGCCTGTATGTCAAACAGAACTGGGATCTGGCGGAGGTGCAACTGATCAACCTGCAACGCATGTCGCCGAAAACTGCGTTGTATGGTATTTATGCCGAACGCATCGCCTACTTCCGCAAGAACCCGCCTCCGGCGGATTGGGATGGCGTGTTTGTGTTCCAGACTAAATA
>JBAQQZ010000023.1:0-2532 GCA_049295615.1 Patescibacteria group bacterium | reverse complement strand
GCTGGGGAATCTACCTGTGGCTGCGATGACCGCCGAAGAACTCGCGCGGGCGCTGGAGGCCGAGGCGGAATACCGCGGCGGAAACTACGCCAACGCAGACACGCTCCGCGAAGCCGCCGCCCGACTTCGCGAGCTGGACGCAGCGCTACTCGCACGCCCGCCTTACCTCCTCCGCGATCTCGTCGTCGAGCGGCTGGGGCCGTTGCTGGTGACAGAGATCGGGCCGATGGTTCAAGGCGCTCTAGATCGGACGCACAACAAGGCCATCCACGCCTGCGCCCGACGGCTCTTGAACCTCGCGCCGGATGCGGATTCGCCGCTGCATGAGTAACAACGAAGGAGAATCTTGACATGGGTTCGCATCGAGACGACGACGCCGCCATCCCGGCCGGCGTGTTCCAGGACATGCTGGGGTTGAAAGAGCTTCGCCATGACGAGCGGCTCGCGGCCATCCGCAAGGAAGCCGAGGCGATGACGCTGCGCGGAGAGAACCGCATCACTGCGGGCGAGATCGGCGAAGCGGTGCTCTACGACAAGGAGCACCGCGGCATCCAGGTTCGCCGACTGCCGAACGATCCGCTCGGCGTGTTGCGGCTGTCGATCGGCGAGAGCCCGGACATGTGCAGCAGCGCCTACCTCGTCTTTCGAGGCAAGCGCGGCCAGTGCATCGCGTTGCTCGAACGGGCACTCGCTGCGTTGCGCGAGGCCGAGTTGAACAAGTGAACAACGAGAAGACGCGCGGTGGCCGAGTAGCGCGATCCATCGAGGATCAGATCGAACTGTTCTGGGGTTCGATCGAAATGCTCGATGACGGTTGCTGGGAATACGCCGGACGTTCATTCAGACGTGAATACGGAGTTATGCACTTCGATGGATCTAGTAAATCCGTCAACGGCGGACGGCGGCGAAAACGTGAGCAACCCCCCGCGCGAGGCTGATCGTGGCTGAGTGTGATAGACGCTGGCGCGAGCAGCGGAGTGCCGACGCCAGGGCGGTGGTCGTGCAAGAGCTGCTCAACCAAGCCGATGCCATCCGCACACACGTCTACGGTCAAGACGGACGCCAGCGGGGGATTCGCGCGGCTAGAGCGCGCGCCAACGCGCTGGATCTGGCCGCGCGGCTGCTGGCGGGTGCGCCCGCTGGCTCTTCGTAAAGGGCATTCTCGACACCCAGAAACGAAAAAACGCCCTGCCCGGCCGAAGCCGAACAGGGCGCTCTCTGGAGAACCGATCGTGTGTCGAGGACGATAGCGCGTCAGTCTGGCTGGCTCCCCTCGCCCCTCGCGGTGAACCACTTCGTGACGAGCCCTCCCGTCACGATCGCGCAATCCGTCGCCTCTTCGCCTTCGTGCCGTTGCTGTGGTAGCCCGCGAGGCCGAAGAAGTCGGCGAAGCTCTCCGAGCCGGTGTGGCCCGGGTCGATCCGCAGCGTGCGGTTGAGCCACTGGATCGCGGGGAACGGGCCGCGTAGGTCGAAGCTCTTGAGTTCGTCGTCGGTCACTGGCACCACCCCTCGCGGACGCCGCCGCTGTATCGCCGCGCGAGCGCCTCGACGACGAGTTGCTCGGCTACGTCGCGGCCGTCGGCCTCCAGGCTGCCAAGTCATCGAGTCCCGTAGTACAGCCGTGCCAACTCTTCGACTGCCTGTTCGGGCTCGTAACAGAAGCGCGGGTTTCGCGCGCCGGAACGAACACGTCGATTTCTGTTGTATTCATTGAAGTATGCCAGCCTGACGACCCGAACCCCGACCCGCTCGCGCCAGACGTACAGGCTGTCGCCATCGACAACGCGATCGAGCAGCACCCGCTCGGACGGCGGATCGAGGACGAGCTCGCCGGCCCGCGCCGAGCACTCGAGCAATCCGAACGCGATCGCGAACGCCGCGATCGCCGCGGCGATGTAGAGCGCAGTGCGATCCTCGGGCTTCATTGCTCGTCCATCTCAGGTCTTGAACGCATTCGCTGCGAACTTCCGCAGCATCGTTGCGGCCCCGGCGGCGACTCCGAGCGCGATCGGCAGGCCCCATCCGGCGAGCGCCGTCGAACTCGTATCGTCGATGCCCGTGTACTCGGCGATGAGCCGCGCCAGCAGCGTCATCAGGATGGCGTCGCGGGCTCCGCCTTGCACGGGCGGCGTGGCGTCGCGGTTCGTAGCGGTTGCCTCTGTGCTTTGCAGGATCATGGCTTCTCCTCGGTCGTTTGCGCTGCCATCTCGCGCAGCGCCTTGGGTACGGGCGGTACGACGTTCTCTGCGCCGCGCTCGATGCGCCCCTCGACGCGATCGACGCACATTTGGAACCCATCCACGTAGGCTTTGCCGATCTCCTGCCTCGCAGCGGCCAGCGTCTCCCCGCTGAGGTTCGCCGCCTGCTGGCTGTTGGCGCCCGAGTAGACGGAGGCGGCGGCGATCAGGGCGAGCACTGCGCGCTCGAGCGTCTTGGCGTCGATGGTCATTGATCGCTCCTCGGCCGACAGACGTGATCGCTCTCCGCGGGCGCCGCTCAGCAGCGTTCGCAGCGAGCCTCCGCGATGTGC
>JBAQQZ010000022.1:0-43982 GCA_049295615.1 Patescibacteria group bacterium | reverse complement strand
CTCTTAATGCAACGGGTGGCACGGCGAACGTTTTCTCGTGGTGCCAGCAGGACCACGAAAAACGCGAGCCGTGACAGGCCCCGTCGTCTCCTCACATCATCTTTTTGCGGATGAAAGCCGGGATCTCCAAGTCCTCTTCGTCACCTTTGTTAGGGATGCGGGCGGGTGGCGGCGGTGTCGGGCGGGTCTGTTGGACGGGCGCGTAGTTTGGCGCTTGGACGTGCGGTTGGTTCTGGGCTGGCGTCGGGTCGGGTTGGCGGATCGGAGGGCGCGGCGGTGGCACGTCTTCACGTTCCATCGGGGAACGCTCCGATTGCTGTTGGACCGGTTCGGCTTGGGGACGCGAAGGTGGTGGCGTTTGGACGACTTGGCGGCCCGCGAATGACATCCGGTCGAGCTGCTCCGGCGCACGCTGCGGAGTATAGGATCCACCGGCCATGATGCTCTTTTTTGGCGTGCCGACGCGCGTGTCAAAACCGGTCGCGATGACCGTGACTTTGATCTCGTCCTTCATGCCTTCATCGATGATCGCACCGAAGATGACTTTGGCGTTCGGATCGGCGGATTGCGTGATGACTTTGGCGGCCTCGGACACTTCGTACATGCCGAGGTTGCCGCCGCCCGTGATGGTAAACAAAATGCCTTTCGCGCCGTCGATCGAGACTTCAAGCAAGGGGGATGCGACCGCGTTCTTCGCGGCTTCGGCTGCGCGGTTCTCACCGGTGCCGCGGCCAATGCCCATGAGCGCCGAACCGCGGTTCGACATGATGGCGCGCACGTCGGCAAAGTCGACGTTGATCAAGCCCGGGACCGTGATGATTTCTGAAATGCCTTGGACGCCTTGGCGCAGCACGTCATCGACGATTTCGAATGCGTCGAGCAGTGACGTCTTGCGGTCGATGATCTGCAACACGCGGTCGTTCGGGATCGTGATGATGGTATCGACGATATCGACCAGGCGCTCGTAGGCAGCATCGGCGATGGCGCGGCGCTGCGCGCCTTCAAACATGAACGGCCGCGTCACGACGGCGACGGTCAACGCGCCGAGTTCCTTGGCGATCTCCGCGACTTTCGGGCCTGCGCCAGAACCAGTGCCACCACCAAGGCCGCAGGTGACGAACACCATATCCGCGCCTTTGAGCGTCTCACGGATCTCGTTTTGGCTTTCTTCAGCCGCGCGGTTGCCCATGTCGGGATCCATGCCGGCCCCGAGTCCGCGCGTCACCGTTTTTCCGATATGCAATTTCGTCTGGGCTTGCGAGTAATGCAACGCCTGCACGTCCGTGTTCATGGCCACGAATTCAACACCACGAATTTTTCCCGCGATCATGCGGTTGATCGCGGATCCGCCGGACCCCCCAACGCCGACCACTTTGATCTTGGCGAAGGTCTCGATTTCAGGTTTGATTTCGGCCATAGGATTGAGTACGGATAGTGTTCGAAAACGGCTCTATTGAAACAAAAAACGGATCTATCCCCATGAGGTTACAAAGGGAACGAAATACCGTCAAGCGAAGAATCTGAACAGACGAACCAACGTAACTTACGGGATGAACGATTTGAAAATTTTCTTGATCGGGCTGCCGAGCTTATTGAAAATCTGTCCACCGCCCTTGCCGCTGACTTTGATCGGCCCCGCTCCCCCGCCATCTTCGCGCCGCTCGCGTTCAAACGCCCAGACGACCAATCCGACGGCCGTACTGAATACCGGATCCTGGATGGCTTCGGGCATTGAACTTTGGAGCATCGTCGCACCAAGCGCACAGGGCAATCGCAGGACGCGCTTAGCGACGTCAGCCATGCCAGGCAACTTGGCCCCGCCGCCGGTCAATACGACGCCTGCCGGCAGCATGCCTTCGCGGTCGATCTTCTTGAGTTCGGCATCGACTTTCTCGTAGATCTCCTCGACGCGCGCTTCGATGATTTCAGAGATGTAACGCAACGGCACGAGCTCACTTTGTTCGGCGCCAAAATCTTTCATGTCAAGCTCGTCCCCACGTTTGGGGATGTTTTCTGCATTCGCATGGCCGTAGCCGCGCTTGATCTGTTCCGCAGCATCCAGCGAGATGCGCAAGCCGATGGCGATGTCTGATGTGATATGGTCGGCGCCGATGGGAAGCGTCGCGGCATAGAGCAATTCACCGTCTTCGTAGACGGCCATGCCGGTCGTGGATGCCCCGATCGTCAGGACACAGACACCCAATTCACGGTCGCGGGAAGACGTGATGGCATCAGACACCGCGAGCGGCGCGTAGACCAATTCAGAGATATCAAGCCCCGTGCGGAACACCGCCTTGGTGAGGTTGCGCACATGGCTTGAGAGCCCTTGGACGATCTGCACGTCGACTTCGAGACGGATCCCCTGCATGCCGACGGGATCCTTGATGCCACGCTGGCCATCGACCGTAAAGCCACGCGGCAACACGTGCAGGATTTCTTGGTTGGCAGGGTTGACGTACGCCCGGGCGGCTTCGAGCGCGCGCGCCACGTCTTCGGGACGGATATCGCCGTCGGAACGCGACACGCCAATCACGCCTTTGGCGGCTTGGGTCGTGACCGTCACGCCACCGATACCGACTGTGGCTTCGGACAGCGGCAAGCCGACTAGGCGTTCGGCCTGTTCAAGGCACGTCGAAATGCTCGTGACGACGTCTTCCAGCGAATTGACGTTGCCCTTGGAAATGCCAACAGACGGCGTCTCGACGGCGCCGATGGCGTGGAGCTGGAGGCGTTTATCTTGCGTTAAACTCACCTGGCCGACGCAGATGCGTACATGGGACGAACCAAGGTCGAGCCCGACGAGGAGGTGTTCCTTCATACTTGTCCGAGGAGGCGTCCGGCATACGGCCAGACGATAAGCAGCGCGATGGCAACAGCAAACAACGAAGCCAGGAGTACGGCGGCGGCCATCAAGTCCTTGATGTCACGCACATAGCCGTGCATCCTCGGTTTTACGAGATCCACCAGCCGTTCGACCATACTGTTGAGCAATTCTAGCACAAGCACCGAAGCCGTCGCCAGCAAGAGCAGCGCACGCTCCCATCCTTGGAACGGGAACAGGATAATCAGGAGCAAAACCACCAGTGCCGCCGCGGTTTGGATACGGAAACTCCGCTCGGTACGGAACGCGACGAGCAACCCACGCCAGGCGTGGCCAAAACTTGCCCACATGGAAGAAAACCAATTCATAGGGCTTCAGCGACAATTCGCTCCTGCAAGGTGAACATCTTCAGCTCATCAGGTTCCGTGGCATGGTCATAGCCAAACAGGTGGAGCATGCCATGGACCGTGACGCGCAAGACTTCCTCGGCGAACGGGATGCCCCGACGGCGGGCTTCGGCACGGACGAATGATGGCTCGACTAAGATATCTCCCCAATCTTTCGGGCCGCGGTCGGATGGGACAATGGCAGGCGCAAACGACAAGACATCTGTCGTGCGGTCCTTGTGCCGCCAGGACTTGTTCAATGCCCGCATGCGGCGCGATGAGACGAACGCGAGCGCAACACTGCCACGCACAGCATGGCGCGTGCGGACAAACGTCAGCCGGATGGCCCGTTCAAGGTCGCGTCTCGTCAAACCCGCCGGGAGCGCTCCGGACATCGTTACGTCAATCATGGCGTCGAACTGGGTGATGACGGCGGAGCCGGCGGCGGCGTCTCCGACGTCGTGGAAGCTGTTTGGTCGCTTGCCGTGGTCGTCGCCGTTTCTTCCGTGGTGGTTGGCGTCGGGAAGATATCGACAGGCACCGGCTGGGCGATCACGCCGGTCGTCGTGGCACCCGGTTCAAACGGCAACGGCTGGCCAGCAACCGGCGGCGTAACTTGTGGCAAGCCATTCAAGACCAACGAATTAAGCATCATCGAATATGTGGTACGGAAGTTGATGAACTCCTGGTCATCAAGGTTGTAGGTGAAGACGAATACTTTATCGGCCCACGGGATGTAGGTGGTCAACAAATCCGCGCCGATGATGCCTTGGTAGCCTTTCTTGGACGTGTATTGGAGCAGCTGTGATTCTTGCACGCCAGGATTTTTGGCGAGGTACCAGTCGATGATCGACAAATGGTCTGGGTTGTCTTGGACCGACAGTTCAAACGTCTCCCCGTGTCCGCTGTCGATCGTGGAACTTGCACCATTGCCGGCGATATTGACCGTCCAAGCCGTTGGGATCTGCATGGTCCAACCGATCGACCCGTTGATGGTCTTGACGACCTTGTCATCCAGCAAGGTGGATGGCGCTTGGCCGTTGGGGTTATAGAGGTAAAACACTTCGTTGCCGTCCAAGAACCCGTCGTGGTCGGAATCCGGATTTTTGGGGTTGGTGTTATACAAACCTTCTTCTAAGTCCGTCAGGCCGTCCGAATCCGTATCCAAACCAGCCGGTGGGAGTTTGGCGGGTGGAGGTGGTGCCGGAGGTTCTGCCTGGACCATCGCTGTTGCGACGGGCGAAGGGTCAGAATCGCCGCCTTCATTTGATGCGATCACACGATAGCTATAGGTCGTGCTGGCTTGGACCGAAACATCCAAAAATGAGGTGCTGTTCGGAGGGAGGTTGGTAAGCGCTTGGAACACGCCATCAGAGCCAGCACGCTCGAGGCGGAATCCGGACTCGTTGGATGAGGTGTCCGTCCAACTGACAGCCACGCTTTGCGGCGAGGTAGAGGTTGCGGCCGTGTCCGCCGGCGCGGTTGGTGCCGTGGGCGGTGGTGGCGTAACCGGCGTCTGGACGACGGGTGTCGGCGCTGTCGGGGCCGGAAAGATCAAGCTTTGGTTGAAATACACGAACGCACCGCCGCTCACCAACACTAATATGACAATGATCGCGATGACGAGGCCCATGCGCGATTTTGGGGGTTTCTCGAGCGCACCAGTTGAACCTGTCGCTGTCCCAGGCGCCGGCTGGTCCGGGACTTTGGCTTTCAAGGCTGCGCCATAATACCGCTCCGGGATGACGTGAATCTCGGGTTCTTGCGAATCCGTCGGTGGTGTTCCAAGGGGCGGCAGTGGTCCAGCCATAAAAACTACTTCGCGACGGCCAGCGAATTGATGAACATGGCATACGTCGTCCGGTACTCGTATGCGGCGTCGCTCTTCAGATCATACGTCACAACCAGCACGCTGTCACCGTTGGCGATGTAGGTTGTGAGGCCGTCGGTCGTCTGGAGCGCGTTATAGCCGCCTTTGGTCGTGAACGCGCGCATGCCACTCCCGCCCGCGCCTACCCATTGTGCGAGCGATTCTTGCGAAGGGTTGGGGTTGACGAGCAGGTCAAAACGCGCATCCGAACCTGTGACGATGGTTGCGGCCTGAGGGTTCGTGTTATCAGGTGTAACCGTCCAGGGCTGCGGCACCAAGAACGACCAACCATTCCAATTGAGCGTTTGCATGAACGATTCAGACGCCAGCGTCTTGTTTGCACCGTCAGGGCTGAACAAGTTTTGGACTTCTGACCCGTCGCTGTAGCCATCGCGATCCGTGTCGACGGTTGAACCGTCGGTCTTATACAAGACTTCTTCCATGTCGGTCAGGCCATCGCCATCCGTATCCACGCCTTCCGTCGGAGCAACCGTCGGTGGTGCGGGGGTTGTAGTCGGAGGTTCTTCGGTCGTCGGAGCTGGCGTCGGCGTAATGGGCGTCGGTGCAGGAATGTTCACTCCGGCAGGAGGGACAGTTACGGGCTGTGCCTCTTGTTGCTCCGCCGGCGTTGGTGGTTGTTCAACGACGGGCGTAGGCGTCGTGGCGACGGGCGTCGTTGGCGTTGCCGGCGTCCCGACCGTTGGCACGACCACGGGAGTCGCGGCGCTCGGCGCAATCAAGAACGCCCATACTGCAAACCCTCCCCCACCCAACACCAAGAGCGCCACCACGATGATGACGACAGCTTTGACCGGGAACGCGCGGCGCGGCGCGGGTTCCATGGCCGGCGCTGGGCCGTCGGATGCAGGCGCGCCTTGGTCAAGGCCGGAAAAAATATCTTCCGGCTCTTTTTTCCCTTTGGCCATTTGTGGCGTCGGCGAAGCAGACGGATCCGCCGCCGGCGGACGGGGCGGCACCAATGGAGGCGCGGCAGATGGTTCGACAGGCAGGTTGGATGGGGTGGAGTCAAACATAGGTTTTAGGGTTGGGCGAATGAGGCGGAACCGGACACGTCCGGCAGGTCAACGCGGTCGACCGTAATCGGAACGTCGGGATCACCCGTTTGCCAGACGGGCGCGACAGGCGCTTGGTCAATTGGCACGTATGGATGGACGGTCCCCTTCTTGGGGACGGCCGATGTCGGCACCGTGCCATTCGTGTTGGTGATCGCCGTTGGCAACGTGGGCGGAGCATTCCGCGCACGCAAGAACAATACCAAGCCAACCATCAGGCCGATACCCACGACCACGATCCCGCCATAAATGAGTAGCGACTTTTTTTCCATACTTACCAGTTATAGTTGTAATAGTATGGCCAAGCACCACACGTGTATTTGCCGTTTTCGGGTGCCGACTGGCTTTCACATTGCGTTTTCTCGGACGCCTCATAGCACACACCTTTCACAGCCGGGTTCGGATCCAATAGGCTGTGGTTGGTTTTAAGGATGCAATAGTTGTTGCCCGCACCTTGGAACGAATAGTTCCAGACCGCCAAGCCGTCGTTGATGGGCTTGCTCGGCAATGGGTTGGGGACGGATGTCTTGAAGTCGTTGATGATGTCTTGGTCTTGGCCAGGGTTCCCATCGATGACGTTCGGGGTCGTGAAGGTCTCATCCTTCGGGTCGATATTCGCAATATGCCACGCATAGCCATTCCCGGTTGGGTTTGAGACCGGGCGGATTTCCGCATCACCGGCGACCGTGGTGTAGGCAAAGTAGGCCGTCATGTCGTAGTTGGTGGACTGGACTTTTTGCGAGAATGAATCGGAGGTGGAGTTAGAACTCTCCAAGTACACCGCGATCGGGCTGGAGCCTTTAACGGCCCATGGCTCGTAATTCAGGAACGCCGTCAGCGGACCGAATGTTGAAGCGTTCCGGCAGTCGTCGAATTGGGGGTCTGCAGAGCAGCTTGCTTGGGGTGGCGTTCCCGTCACATGGATACCGTCGCCATCCTGCACCGTACCCCAACCTGCAGGAGTGGACGTGTCCGGGACACCGTCTGCACAGTCCACCTTGATGCCATGGCCATGGCCATCATTGGCATCGGCGATGGCTCTGCTCTTTGCTCCCGCAGAATTACCCTGTTGGAGTTCCCACTGATACAAGTTGCTAAGGCTGTATGTCGTATAGAGGCCGCCCGTCTTGATTGCGACTTCATTTCCTTCACAGAACGTCGTCCCTTCAATCGGGCAACCATTAGATGCAGGGTTGATCCAGCCACCTGTCACGTCGCCATAGCGGTGCAAGCACATCAGGCGCGTATAAGGCGGAACGGTCAGTTCATAGAACCCGACATCATGCGGGGTGACCGCGCGCGTGCAGGCACCCGCATACGTGCCGGTGAGCGGCATGACCTGGCCGTTGAACGAGTCTTTATAGGTACAGGTTGCTGCACCACTCACGGTTGCCGGTTCTTCTGCCGTCGGCGGGACGCTGGCGGCGGCAAACGCATCAGACGTCGGCAGGATCACCTCCATCTTCATCGAGTCAGAGTCCTTGAGGCCATTGGGTTGGGTGTTCGCATCGTAAGATTTCCACGTCATGGCCACATAGGCATGGCCATTCTCCGGCCGTGGGAAGATGTCGATGTGGTAGACCGGGACAACCGGAGCCGTCGGGTCGACCGTTGTCCCGATCATCCCATTCGGATCCAAGCCATTCGTGACAGAGCTAAAGGTATTAACCGTGAACGGGTCGCTGGTGTATGGGAAGTACCCGCCGGTCAAGCTTTCGTCGATATCATAGGGATAGGTATACGTTGGCGTGTAGCTATTATCACAATTTGTATAGCCTGCTGATCCCTTGGCCTGCGCCGTGCACAGGTTGTCCTCGTACATGTCGATGACGATGCGGTAGCTGCTGCAGGACGGATTGGTGTTGAGCGTCGAGAGCTTGAAGCCACCATCATCATCGGTATACGTCTGGTCAACCGCGACGCCCTTATAGAGCAACGACACACGGGCACTCGGGACAACTTGCTGGAACACGGCATCATACACGCGGCCTTCGATGACACCCGTGCCTGGCACGTCGGAACACTTATAACAACCACCAAAGCTGCAAGAATTGGTACAGGTCACTCCGGCGCCCTTGGACTGGAAGGCCACCCCAGGAGTGCAACCCGTATTGCTGCCGCTCTGATTGAAGGTGAAATAGCCCGTCGGGTCACTTGGCTGGCCGGTCTGCATCGCATTCAGTGCGTCCTGGGTGAATGGGTGGCCTGCTGCGATCCACCCATTAAACAATTTGGTGATATTGGCCCCAAAAGCCGGCCAACTCCCCGAATAGACATTCCACCGCGACGAATCCGTATCGTCACTAAATCCGATGGAATCCTGTTCATCGCCTCCCGCGGTAATGTAGCAGATGCCTGGCAGGTGGTCCGTGCGCTTCAACTGGTTGAAATCAGCGGCATAATCATATCCCAACGATTGGCAGGTCACGCTCCCGTCCGTCGGCACGGTGCTCTGCCCGTCGCATTGCTCTGGGCTGTTTTTGTCGACGACGCCGTTGCCGCAATAACCCCCGGCCGTGGCCTCGAACTTACATTCGGTGCTGCACGAGAGGCACATCGAGTTGTAATCGGCGGAACAGGTCACTTGGCCGTTCTGCGCGCCAGCGTCACATTCTTCGGTGCCTTCGTAGGTCTTGCCGTCGCCACACACGTTCTTCTTGCATTCCGTGGTACACGCGCCAGTGTCACTGTTGTTGGTGCCGTTGTCGCACTCTTCACCTGTATCCAACACGCCATCGCCGCACGTGCCGACAGCTTTACACACGGTCCAATTATTCGGCGTACAGGCAGTAGCGGTACCTGGCGCGCCACAGCTCTGCGTGTGCTGTGTCTGGCGCTGGAACCCACCGACCGTCCTGAAGATCCCGGCGCAAGAATCAAAACCTCCAGGCGTGGCACCGTTGTCGTAGACACCCGGAGCCGCCGGTGTGCCGCCACCACATTTTCCACCGGTGCCACAATCTGCATCCGTCGTGCAAGGCCCAGGCTTACCCACAGAACAGAGCGCGCTTTGGGTCGTAATCGTCGTCCCATCGCATTGCTCGGTGCCGTTCACGACGCCATCGCCACAATAGGGGCCCAGCCCATTGCACTCGAGGCTGCAGGTATTGGCGCTTTGCGCCGCGGTCAACGAGTTCTCCCACTGTCCGTTTGGTACGGGGGTATTCGTGCCGTCATCACACGTTTCGCCGGGCGACAATTGGCCGTCGCCGCAATAACCCGCGTAACCCGTACAACTCGTATTGCAATGCCCATACGTGCCATTCAATGCGCCTTCGTCGCACTGCTCACCCTGTTCTTTCACGCCGTCGCCGCACAGCACCGCTTGCACGCACTGCGGATGGAGCGGGTCATCAATATACGACTGGCAGGCGTTTGCGCCATTCAAATTACAAATTTGTTGCTTGACACCTGATTTTCCACCCGATGTCGTACACGACGCGCTCTTGGTCATGCCGACTTCGCAGGTTTCAGGCGGGTTTGCGCCCGTATTGATCACGCCATCGCCACACACGCCGTTCTCGCCGGTCGGGACGTTCACGCAGAGTTGGTTGTACTGGTACGAACCGCCCGTTTGCTGGCATGCGCCGGCAATGACCGCGACCGTGTCCGTACATGGGCTGTTGGAACAATCAGCAGCGGTAGAACAGCTTTGCCCTTGCTGTGGCCCAGATGCGCACGTCTTGCAACTCCCGCCACCCGCCGCGCATGCGCGACACGAGGCATCACCGGCAGGATTCGCGCCCGTGCAAAAATTGCCGTGCGTGGACGTCGTGTTGCAGGTATAAATGGCGTTCGGCAGGGTCGGCGTCCACCAGGTAGCAGGATTGCCTGTCGGCGGAATTTCGAATTCCGCGCCAAGGTTATACCTCACGCCGGCGGCAATTGATTGGTATTGGTACACGCGCGATACGCCATCGCCATTCGGGTTCGGGATATTCGGGCAGATGTATTCATGGCTCGTCTGGTCCCAACAACTTGTCGGGTCGATATTCGGGTCCGGAGTCCAGGTGCCATTCTTGGGATACCCGCCGTTGCAGGTTTGGGCTTTACCTTGGATGTCCGGGCAATCCACGGCGCTTTGGCACGGGAGGCTGGTCGTACTGCATTCACCGCAGGTCAAAAAGTGGTTGACCGGGTCTTTGGGCAGCGTCGTTCCGAGCGCTTTGCCAAGCTCGCTCACCCACGAGCTCCAGAGTGACGTCGAAACATTGCGCAAGAAGGTACCGCCCGTAGCTTGCGGATATCCCTGTGCGCTCTTGGCGGCTTCCAACGTCTGTGTGATCGACTGGAAATCGCTCATGCGCTGCGAGTCGCGGGTCAATTTGAGCTTGGTGCTGTCGCAATGTAAATCGTTCCGGCCGTATTGGAAACACTCCCAATCCGCCGAACACTGGACCGGCTGGCCGCCATTGATGTTGGCCGGCACGGCACCTTGGGCGTCAACGCACACGTTGCTTTGCTTCAGGATGTTGATGTTGAACGTCAGGTACTGCAACATCTGGTCATAGATGGTGCGCGTCGTCGGCCCAGCGTCAGGGTTCTCGGACAAGATGTAGATGTTGGAGTAGATCGGTGCGTCTTTGGGTTGCGCCATGTTGGAAGCGGCGACATAGACCGTCGTACCATCTTGGACGGCCGGGTAACCATCGACCGCGACGACCTTCGGGCTGCCTTTGAAACCCTGTTCGCGATACCACTCGGCCGCCGACAAATGCTCCGGGTTCGAGATGATGCGCATGCCGATGCCGTCTTTCTGCAAACCGACATACGCTGCCGGAGTGGCTGCCGTATCCGCCGGATAGGTGAACAGGTATTGGCGCAAGATGCCGCGGTCCTTGTCGAGTGAGGTTTGTGGGATTTGGTTCACTTCGAGCGCCGGGACGTCATCCGTCACGTCCGCGGCTGTGCCGGCATCGCGGCAATACATGGTCGAAAAATTGTAGAATGGGCCCGCGAAAAAGTTGTCGCCAGGCTGGAAGCTCGACGGCACGTTGCCTTGCGGGTTGGCGTCACGGAACGGTGATGCCGAGAGCGACGGCCAGGGATTTTCGCACACCAAGACGGCGACCGGCGCCGTGCCTTGGACCGTACTGCTGGCCGTCGACGGGACGTTGATCGTGTCCGTCGCCACTTGGAGCGTGGCCGTCAGCACGGCGTCCCCATTTTTCTGCGCCGAGGTGGCGGCCGCCGTATCTGCCTGGCCGGGCAACGCCTGGACCGTCACGACGGTCTTGTCACTGGTCGTCCAAGGATCCCACTCCCACGCATATCCTTTGACCGTGCTCAAGGCAACCGCAGCGCCATTCTGGATGGACTGCGCGGTCGCCAAGAACTGGCGCGTTTCTGGGAGATCGTTGGCATTCGTAAACAGGTACGGGTGGCTTACGCCCGGCGGTGGCGGCGTTGCGGTCGTGTCTTCCACGGTCACCACGTTGACGGCGCAGATGCCGTCGCCCGTCTTGAACGTCCATTCCAAGTCACCACTGTCGGTCGACTCAAACGGGTGGACGACGCCGCGGTCCGTCTTGATGCCGAGGCGCTGTGCCACATCGCTGTTGTCTGCCAAGCCGGCGTCGGTCGTCGTCGAGTTATCGCCCAAGAACCGGACGCGATAGACGGTTTGGGCATCCAGCGCATTATCCAATGTGTAGGTGAAAATTTCGGTCGAGGTCGTACTCTCACCGACAGGTGCAAGCTGTCCGGTCACGCCACCCGAGCACCACTGTTGCGCCAAGGCGACGTTCCCTCCGGTGAACCAGGCGACCAGCCGGTGCCATTCCTGCGCAATCCAGGCAAACACGCCGTGCGCCGTTTGGTTGGCCACTGCGACGACGGCGGTCGTGCCGCTTGGGCAATTGCCAGAAACCGCTTGTTGGTCGATCTGGATGCTGTTGATAGTGGCCGAAATGTCCATCGTGCCTTGGAAGATGGCCTTGATCTGCACGTTGCGGCACACGCCTTTGCCTTGCGGATAGGGTGTTTGGACTTTTGGACGTTGGGCGCAGCAGCCGTATTTGTCCAACCCAAGGTCCGCGCCGCCAGGGAGGGCCGCACATTCCGACTCTTCGGTGAAACCGCATTGCAAACCGTAAGTCGCCGTGCCGGTCTTGCCCTCGAGCGTCGCCGAGAACGTTGACGACATCTTGCCAGAATCCGGGTCCGGCGTGGCGTTGCCGACAATCACACCAAGCTGCTCATCGTCTGACTGGCCGTCGCCTGCGCCAAACGGGCCGTGCTTCAAGGCGTTCTGGTATGACGGGTTCGGCGTGCCGTACTTGATGACGTTTTTTGCGAGGAGGTCTGACGACACACCGACTTCGCACTGTTCGCCTTGTTCGATGATGCCGTTGCCGCAGAAACTCGGCGTCGGGTTTGTGCCATTCGTATAACGGGCGGACGAACCTTCGAGCAAACAGCTCGAACTGCAACCGTCGCCAGACACATGGTTACCGTCATCGCAGTCCTCCCCTCCTTCGATCTTCCCATTGCCGCAGCAGTTTGGGTCTGATGACGAACCGCAGAATATCGTCCCCGTATGCAAACAGGTCACCGAGCTGCATCCTGCCGGAAAAACCGGTTTCCCTGAGACAATCGCAGCTTCACAGGTTTCGCCTGGTTCAAGGACGCCGTTGCCGCAGATGGAAGACAACTGCGATGTCGGTTGCGAAGCTTCGTGCAGGCACTGCGCACTGCAACCATCGCCATCCGTGCTGTTGCCGTCATCGCAGTCCTTGCCGTCGCCTAGCACGTCGCCATTACCGCAAATGGAATGCCCGGCCGTCGCGCCCAAGTGGCGGCAATCCGCGGAACAACCGCGATAATCATGCATGGCGCAGGTGCCGCCCGCTTTCGTACAGGCGGATTGTGATGCGGGTGACAAGCACGGCGTGTTTTCCGGGACCGGCGTGGTCGAAGTCGCTGTTGATCCGCCATCACACGTCGGGCCAAAATCGCAGGCCTCGCCCGCCGACACGTCCACGACGCCGTTGCCACACGTACCACCTTGCGCGACATTCGCCACGACCCGGAACAAGCAGGTTTTAATGTCGCAACTATTGCCATCGATGGACGGTTCACATTCTTCACCCGCCGCGGCGCCTGCCGGCAATAACTGGCAAGCATGGCCATTCGGAGTTTTGCTGTTGATGCAATAATGCGCGTCCGTCGTTTCGATGATGCCGTTGCCGCAGATCGCGACCTTGCCAAACTGCGAATACGAACCTGTGGCCTGGCACGTGCCGGAACACCCGTTCGGCAAGTTGCCGCCCGTATCTACGAGTTTGTTGTTGATCTGGTAAATGTCGGCGGCGCCAGCCGGATTTGGGTCATAGGACCAGTTCGTGCCCGTCGTCGGGACAAGCTCTTCGCCGCTGGCACTGCATTCATCCGGCTTGCCGAACGCGGTTGCGTCAAACAGTTGCGTCGCCCCGATGGTGCTCTCATATTTTTGTGCGGGATCAACCGTCACGTGGTCGGCGGTGCAGACGGCGCCTTCAGACAACAGTTTGACGCGGAACGTCCACACGAATCCGTTCGGCGCGTTCAAGCCCGTCAATGGCAAGCCGTTCGTGCCACGGATGCCGCCGTTGGCGACCTTCGGGCCGGCTTTAAGCAACACATGGTAATACTGGCCAGGCTGCATGAGCAGCCCGCTCGGATCCTCTGCATCGACATCAATCTTGGTGCCGCCCATCTTCAGCTTGATGTTGTTAGGCGGGATGTTGAGCGGCGGCCCCAATTCGGAATCAACGCATTGCTCGTTCTTGCACTGGCGGATGACGACGTTCCCTGCGATGCTCGACGGGTCCATCGGCTCATTGAACAACACCCAAATGGCGGCATTGACGCACGCTTGGTCGCAATTCGGGAAATACGAGACGATGCTCGGCGGGATGAAGTTGATGAACAAGTTGCCCGTCCCCATGACGTTTTGGGCGACAAGCTGGGCCGTGATGTTGACTGGGACTTGCCCGGTTTCGGAAATGGCGGTCACGTCCTGGTCACACGCCCCGAGCCCATTGTTCTGGATGTTCGAAACCGTCGCGCGCGGCACAAGCCCTTCGCCCGTAAACCAATTCCAATTGAACTTATTGCAATCAAGGACGATGCACTTGTCAGCCGCCGCCAGCGGTTCCGCCTCGTAGGCGGGAGACGGCTGGATGATGCCGGTCTGGCTCGTATTGTAGACAGAAGGGATGACGACGACCCCGCCGACGGTCGAGGATTGCGTGCTGCCGCTCGTCTCAAACCGGAAGCAATACCCGAACGTCTGCCCATTCTTGCCGGTGCCGCAGCTTTGGACCGGATCCATCTGCGCGCCAGGGACAGCCCCATTGGCCGCGGACGACACCGTGCTCAAGACGTTGACGAGATAGGTCGTCGAGGTCGTAAACAGGGAATTCGGCGTCAGCTTGACGTCATCCTGCTGGGAATTCTCATGCGTCAACTTTACTTTGAAGGCGACAGGCTTCGTCGTCGCACACGGTTGGTTTGAGGCGCTCGTGCACTGCAAAACCTGGAATGCCTTGGCATTAACCGTGGTCGGATCAAGCGGAAGGCTGAAACGCAACATGATGACGGCATCGACCGGTGCTTGGCTGCCTCCGGTGCGGCCGTCCCATGGCGAAGGCGATGGCGTGGGCGGCGGCACGAGGTCCGGACGGCATTCTTCAATCACGCGCGGCGCAATCGGGATGACGCCCGTCGACGTCTGCCAGGCAAACTCGGCCGTCAGGGCCTTTGCGCCACACGTCTGGCCGTTCGGCAAGCACTCACCTGTCGCGCAGCATTGCTCGTTCGGGCCACAGATGTTGGTCGCCTCATTACAATTCCGGACATCAAAATTCACCTTGTTGGAATTGTTGCCTTGCGCATCTTTCAACTGGACTGGCCCGGTCTGGGCTTGGTCAGGCACGTTGGTCGTGACCTGCTGGCTGGTATTAGATGAGATCAGCGCTTGCTGGTTGAGTGAGAACGTGAGGCTGGGTTTCAACGCGCCAAATCGTTCACCATACACCTGGACCTGCGTCCCCGCCGGGCCGACGGCTGGCTCAATCGCACAAATCCCAGGGAGCTGCGGCAGTTTTGAATTGAGCGCGAACGGGATGGTGTTCGATTGTTGGAGGTCAGGCCGCACGACTTTCACCTGGTAATTGCCGTCGGCTGTCGGTTGGTTGTTCTTGAAGGCCGACGGAAATTTGACGGTAATCGTCGTATCGCGCCAAAAACCAGCGCTGCACTGCGCCGGGAACGAGGTATCGCCAATCGCGTCTTGGCCATTCGAATCCGTGAACACAACCGTGCCGATATTGAAGCCGAAATTCTTGCCGACCAACGTCACATACGCTTGTTGCGGGCCTTGTGCCGGATCGATGGAATCGACTTCAGGCGCGGCGCCAGCATTCTTGTCTTGGACGGTGTAGGTAACCGGGTTGCTCAATTGCGCGCCGACTTTGAGGCTCACCTCATACGGCGCGGAGTTGACGACCGGCACCGTGAACGTGACATTCGGATCCGTCCAAGATGCGAATGGCGACCCGATCTCGGTCGTGCCAAATTCGACATTGCCAGGCGAACCGCCAAAGCCCTGGCCGATAGCCGTCGTCTGGCTTCCGGTCGTTCCCGTGTTGGGATTCAAGGCGCACAAACCCGGATGGACCGTGTTATCCGCCACGAAGTTCGGCACTTGTGGGCCATTCGTGTCATTCGTGTCGTCAGTCAGGCCGCTTGCGCTGTTTTTGATCTCGATCGGGCCAGATGCCGCACCCGCAGGGACGGCGACGATGACTTCCGTATTGCCCCAGGTTGTCGCGCCTGCAGATACGCAGACGGCGGGCGCCGACGCGACCAAGTCATCCTGCGCTCCGGGGCCACCCAAAAACGTGACCGTTCCAGCGGAATATCCAAAATTCACGCCTTTGACCGTGACAAAAGTGCCCGGTTGGCCATCCAGGGGCGAGACCGTCTGGATCACGGGCTTTTCTGCACAAAACCCATTGATGCAAAAGCCGGATGAACAATCGGCATTCTTGGTGCAGGCGCCGCCCGAACAAGCGCCGCAATAATTGGCACTATTCGGGTCGCCGCCGCAATCAATGCCGGTCTCCCCAAGGTTTGCGTCCTGCTGGCCGTTAAAACAATTGGCCGGCCGGACCATGACCGCAACTCCCCCACTTTGCGATGTATTGGTATCAATGTCATTCGCACTGGCCGACAACGTATGCAACCCAAGCGCCGCGCCAGCTGTATCCCACGAACCATGCGCCGTGAACGAGAGTGGCGTGGACGTTGCATTCGGGCCATCCGTGTCGACGGAATTCGACCCGTCAAAGAATTCGACAGTTGCGATGCCGCTGTCATCGGTCGCTTGCGCCTCGAGGTCTTGGATGAAGTTTTGCTGGACCTTCATGCCGTCGGTCGGGAAGGTCAGGCTGATGCTCGGCGGCTGGGTATCGACGCTGTCGCCGGTATGGAACGTGCCTTTGCAGCTTGCGCCGAACCCGCAGCTCACGGTCTGGCCTTGGGTCGAGCGGACTGATCCGCCGATCGTTACCGTGAAATCCGCGTTGCCGTCAAAACAGAATTTGCTGGTGTTGGGTGCTGGGCAGGCGGCGCTCGGCGTAAATGACACGACTGACCCGTTGACGGCCAACGTCCCGGCGACAGACTTGCCGGCTTCGGCGATCGTGATGGCGTTGACGGTCGTCTGGTCGACGGCACGCGTAAAGACCATCTTCACTTGCACGTTACGGATCGGCACATTGCCTTCTGGCGTGATCGATTTTACTTGGAACGCCTGCGAGCCGCCTGACCCGCCAAACCCACCACCGCCAGGCCCCCCGCCCGTGCCAGACACCGTCCCACCCGGCTGTTGTGTGGCATTCAGCAAATTCGCGATCACGAAATTCGTGATCGCCCACGCCGACAAAATGATGATGAGGCCGATGATGGCGTTGGTGATGATCTTTTTGGCTTGGGTCGTCTTGGCCGCTTCCCCGCCCGACGTCATGTAAATGAACCCGGCGTACAGGATGAGCGCGACCAGGATGATCCCCAACAATCCCAACGCGACGTTGATGATGCGGACCGCAATCGTGATGGGGTTGGTGCTCGGCAAGATGATCGTTTGCCCGACCGCATTTAATCCAGACGTGACTTGGGCCTGGACTGGAAGTGCCAAGCCAACGCCGCCCGCGAACAGCGTTGCGGCGATAAAAAATGCGGACAGGCGACGGAAAATCATGGGTTCAGGATCGTTTTACAGGCAGCATTTGTGGGGTTGTCTTTGCAACAGTTCGGGTTTCCCGTCCCTGGGCCGCACGTCGCCGCGGGGTTGAAACAATTCTGGTACGCATCTTGGATGCCGGACTCAACATAGGGATCGTAGAGGTTCAATGTTTGGAGGCTCCCGGTGCCAGACGGCAAATACGTCCGATGGAAAATGATGAGCGCGGCTTTTGTGGCAATCGCTGGCGTGCCCGTCGCGCCCGTATTGAGCGGCGCACCATTCGCATCAAGAAGTTGCATTCCCGTGCTCCACCAGAACGTGTCAGGGTCTTTTTCGCCAGGGCCATGCGCGTCGATCTTGGCGTTGTCGGTATTCAAGGTTGATGACTGCAGGAGCGAATCAAAATTGACGGTCACCGGCTGGTCGACGGGCACATTGGAGTTGCCGCCGGACGATGGGTCAGCCGGAGGGACGGTCGATTGGATTTGGGGCGGCGTCAGCTTAATGTCATTCGTCGTGCCAAAGCTCCATTGGTAGCTGTCGATCGGTGGCCCTTGGCCCGTACCGTCGCCGTTTCCATCAAGCGAGTTGCCGGCAACATCAACGACGCCATCATAACCGTTCGACGTGAGCTGCGCTTGCGGGATCGCCGTCGGGTCAAGTGTCGCGGCTTTGGCGTTGACTTGGACCGTTTGGCTGCCCGGCAAGCAATAGACCGTCCGTCCGCACGAGTTGGTCCCGCACGGCGAATCAGAAATGAATTCGACGGTCTGGTACTGGTTTGAAATGCTGAACGTTCCAGGGACAGGCGTCGTATTCGCATTGCCCGCTGGTCCGGACAAGACCTGGATATTACTGAAGCCGTCGGACACTTTTCCCGTCGTCGCCGTCGGGTCAACCGCTTCGTTAAAGTTGATCTGGATGACGATGTTGCGCGCATATTGCCCACCTTCTTGCGGGATTGCTGACACGACTTTCGGCGGAGTCAGGTCAACAATGGTCGAGACTTCAAAGGGCCACGTGTACCCGTCACCATAAGAACCCGCAAATGCCGCTGTCCCATCTTGCAGCTTGATGCCGTTTGCGCCGCCCTTCAGCTCGACGGTATACGGCACGTTCACGGTTGAGCTGCCGAGATATTGGACCGGCTTGATTACGATTGTCCTTAAATCACTAGTAATACGGACGCGCGCATCACTTGCACCGAGCGCTCCCGGCTCACCCGCATCTGTCCTGAAAATCTTGATATTCGAGGCATTCAACCCCATCGCCGTATTGCTCGTCGCCGTCGTCCAACCATCAATGAACGAGGCTGGGCTGATCGGCTGCTTGAACGTGATGATGATCGGCGTGTTGCGCGGGACTCCGGTCGCATTCCGTTGCGGCAAGGTTGATTCGATGATCCCCCCGCCGAGCGAACCGGCTGCACCTACCAAGCCACCTGACGGTGGGTTGTTTGAGATGATCCCACCCAATCCTCCCGCCCCGCCCGCAAAAAACCCAAGGATGAACGCCGTGATCGCCCACGCCGAGGCGATGATGACCAACCCAATGACGGCGTTGCGGATGGTAGCCGTGGCTTTCTTCACTTGCTCGGGGTTGCCGCCGGACGTCATCCAGAGGTAACCGGCGTAGAGCATCAGGACCAAGAACACGATCCCGAGGAACCCCAAGAAAATGTAAATGATGCGGCCAATGATGGTAATGAGGTCATTGCCCGTCGCGACGCCTGCCGCCTGCGTCACCTGTTGCGAATTTTGGACGGCTTGGGAAAGTTGGGCGTGTACCGGTAGCCCATGCAAAAACACAATAACGACAACTGCGGACGCCAAGATGGCGCCCGTCCGCATGAGCCTGTAAATGAAAGCACTGAACCCGTGAGGTTTCGACATGTGATACGTGCTCTTCTCCGCGCAGTATACATGAGAATCCCCTAGCCCCATAGATTTTGGATGGTCAAGGCGTGGATATCTCCCCAAAACAAAAACACCTCCCGTTTCGTGAGAGCTGTTTTGGTGTTTTCGGACTTCCGATCAGGACAACAATTTCTGGACGACCGTCCGTACGGAATTGCCGTCCGCACGTCCGGCGACTTCTTTCATCACGAGGCCCATGGCCTTGCCGAAATCCTTTTGCGTGGCGCCCGTGTCGGCGATGACCTTCTTGGCGATCACTTCGATCTCCGCATCCGTGATGCCTGCCGGCAAATACCGCTCGAGCAGCTCGATCTCCGTCTTTTGCTTTTCAGCGAGGTCGGTGCGCCCGGCGGACGTGAAATCCGCCAACGCGTCTTTATACTGCTTGACGAGCGTGCGCACGACGTTCCCCGTCTCATCGTCCGAGAGTTCCTTACCGAGGTCGATCTGCTTGTTCTTCAACGACGACTTCGCCATGCGAAGCGTCGAGACGACGGCCTCGTTCTTCTCTTTCATGGCCGCCTTGAGGTCGGCGTCAATGCGTTCGTTAATGGTCATGTGTTTTTGGGTAAACGGCGACACGACGGGCTTGCCGTCGTGTCCGTGCACCTAGCGTCGTTGCGGGCCCTTGCGCTGGAACTCTTCCTTGAGCTGGCCCGTCTTGAGCTGGTATTCGTAATCTTTGCGTTTGTCTTCCCGGCGCAAGGCGCTTTCATGGCGCTTGGTCTTGCTCGCGTCCTTCTTGTGGAAGCGGATTTTCTTGGCCTGGAGGATTTTGCCACTCGACTGCACACGGCGCTGGAAGCGGCGGAGCAATGAGTCGAACGTCTCGGCTTTACGGCGTTTTACTTCAATCATGGTGGTCGACTCCTTTCTATGAGGATGCAGGGATATTAGACGAAGATGGGGACGGCGTCAATGGTCAGGTGCGGCCCAACTTCTTCTGGATTTCGTGGACGACCTTCTTCACATCTACGATTTCCTGGGTTCCGGCGTCCATGTCGCGGATAATAGCCGTGCCATCCAGGACTTCCTTTTGGCCGATAATGACCGCGAACTTAGCCTGCTTGCGGTTAGCGATTTCCATTTGGCCTTTGATCGATTCTTTGGCGAAGGCTTCACCTGCCGTGATGCCTGCTTTGCGCAAATCCTCGAACACGGCGAGCGCGCGCTTGCGGCCTTGGTCGCCGAGCTGTGCGACAAACACGTCTTGCGTGGGTGCCGTGATGTTGGCGGTTTCTTTCAGGACGTTGAAGACACGGTCCAAGCCCATAGCGAAACCGGCCGCAGGCGTCGGGCGTCCGCCTAAGATTTCGGCCAGGCCATCGTACCGTCCGCCGCCGCCGAGCGCGGCTTGCGCAAGCTCCGGGTCCGACGCGTTGGCGTAGAATTCGAACACGGTCTTGGTGTAATAATCGAGGCCGCGGACAAGATACGGGTTCAACTGGTAAGGCACGCCGAGCTCATCGAGATATTCGAGCACGCGCATGAAGTGGCCTTTCGATTCTTCGTCGAGCCAGTCCACGATCTGCGGCGCTTCGGCTTTCATCTCGACGATGGCCGGATCTTTGGAGTCAAGCAAACGCAACGGGTTTTTCAGCAAGCGTTTCTTGTCGTCTTCTGACAACTTGCTGCGCTTGGTGCGGAAATACGAGACGAGCGCGTTCTTATAATTGACACGCGCTTCCGGCGTACCGAGCGAGTTGATCTGGACGGTCGCCTCGATGCCGAGTTCTTTCAAAAAGAGATAGCCGACGAGGATCAACTGCGCGTCGACGACGGCGTCGTCTTCGCCCAAGACTTCGCAGCCGAACTGTTGGAACTGGCGGTAGCGGCCGTGTTGCGGGCGGTCGTGGCGGAAAAACGGGCCGATGTACCACAGCTTGACCGGCTGCGGCAGGTTGAACATGCCGTGGTGGATGTACGACCGCATGATCGAAGCCGTGTTCTCCGGGCGGAGCGCAACGGTTTCAGCGCCGACCGTCTCAAAACTATAGAGCTCCTTCTCAACGATGTCGGTTTGTTTGCCGACGCCGCGGATGAACAGCGCCGTCTCTTCCAAGATCGGCGTATCAATACGTTCAAAACAATAGGACGATGCAAGCTCGCGCGCCTTGAGGCGCATCAAATCCCACACCGGCTGGTCGGCTGGGAGCAGGTCTTTCATCCCACGGACCATGCCGATCGGTTGCGGTGCTTTTTTGTTAGGCACGGCATCGGTAGGTTTCTTGGGAACTTCTTTGGCGGGAGGTTTTTTGGAGAAAGGCATACGTGTTCCGGATCGCTAGATCGAATAATTCGGGTCGTTGAAGAGGTTCCACCTATCGAGCGGCCACGCGCGCAACCACACGCGTCCAATGATGAGCGATTGGTTGACGGGACCAAAGTACCGCGAGTCCAGACTCTCGATGCGGTTGTCACCGAGCACGAAGTATTCGTCGCTCTTGAGCGTCACCGTGCGCGTCGTCGCAGTGTAATCTTGGGTGAGGTACGACGTCTCATCGAGCACGACGCCGTTCGGATGTGCCGTGTTGTAAATCTTGACTTGGCCGTTTGCGATCTCGACCGTCTCGCCCGGCAAACCGATGACGCGCTTGATGAAGAACTGCTTGGGGTCAACCGGGTAGCGGAAGACGATGATGTCGCCACGCTGTGGCTGGTGGAACCGGAACGACAGCTCGTCGATGATCAGATACTCATGGTCGTAGAAATTCGGTTCCATTGACGCGCCCTTCACGTAGAACGGTTGGATCAGGAAATACCGGACCGGGATGATGATGGCGAGCGAGATCGCGAGCACCTGCACCAGCTCAAACACGAACCCCAGCAAGACCTTTTTTGGGGGCTGGTTTGGGTCGGTCGGTTTACGGGAAAAGGGATAAGCCATGTACGCGCCAGTGTACGCGAGGTTCAGCCCGCTGTCGAGCCCTGGAGGCCATTTATAAAAGCAGCCAGATGGCTGCTTTTAGAGAAGGTCAGGACGGGTTAGGGATGCACAGGTCGAAGACCGACTCGACGAGCGTCGCAGGCGACCGGACAAGTTTCAAGTAGCGCAGGAATGCGGCAAATGCATCGGACGCGCCAGGCGCAGGAGGGTCCGGCAACGGCAGCTTGGACCGAGTTTGGATCCAGGCAGCAGGAATGGGATGCGGAAGCGCGAGCCCCCACGCCTTCCAGAATTCGGCCAATGGGATCTCGGGCGTGCCTTCGCCGCTGCGGTAGGCCGCGCTTTCGCGTGGCTCACACCGTTTGATCCATGCCAGGTCATCGAATGCCCGGTATAGCAGGTCCAACCGGAAGTGGCGCTTCAAGACGGCGTGTTCAACGCAACGCTCATGGAATGCCAGGAGCTCCTCACGTGCATACCCCGCGAGCCAGACGGCGCGCGAGTCGACCGGCACCTTCGCTTTGCAGATGAGTTGCCAGGCTTCTTGCGATCCTCGGAACCACGAAGGTGGAGGCGGCGTACTTTCGCGCCGCACAGCACCCGTGACGAGTTCGCTGAGCGAATCGAGCGGGTTCCTCATACAAACCCTTCACGCGTCCGAGGCTGGCCGTCTTGGGAAATCAAAAAGTACATGTTCTCCTCCTGACCGAAAGGCTAGGCCTGTTTTGGCTGAAAGTCAAGCCAACTCAACGCGTGACGCTTGCGATGAGTTTTCCCAGCGCGCGACGCATCCGGGCACGGAAAACGGCTCGTTCAATCGAGCCGGATGCGACCACCGCAAGTCCAGCGACGACCGACTCGACCGACCCGAGCAGCGCCAACACCCAACCGTTATGGATCAGTTGCGGCGCAAGCACGAATGTCGCGGCGGCAGCGAACGGCGCGCACAACGCACCGAGGAACAACCCAAGCCGCGCCGGGTTGGCAAAGTCCTGGCGGAAGGCGAGGCCAAACAACGTCCGGCCTGCACGCAACTGGATCTTCTGTTCTTGCGCCAGCTGCTTGAACGACCTCCGGTACAAAAACATGGATTGGACAGCCGTCGTGAGCGACAGCGCAACAGCGGACAAGCCAAAAACGATACCAGCAACAGCAACATGCCCCGCATGGATCAACGGGTCAACTTGAAAAACAGCCGCCGTCGCAATGACGAACACGATGATGAGCAGCCACGAACGGCGCACCAACTGGCGCCAGGTGAACCCCGAACCTCGCAAGGCGAACAATTCCGCGACTTCAGACAACAGGTCATCGGCGCTGGCCGCAAACAATTTGCCGAGGCCGGAGAGCAGGTGCTCGAGGACATGCGCGATCGGGCCGATGATGATGAGCGCCTTCAAGATCGACTGCGCCACTTCGGTGCGCGCATGGGCGTTGTCGACGATCGCGCGGTGGACGATGGCGTCGATAGCAAGCGGGAACAAGTCCTCGTTCACCTCATGCATCAATCGCTGCTCTTCGGCGCCGACGCAACGGTTGTGCAAATCAATGAGGACGATCTTCCGGAATTCAAAACGCTCGGCGAGGATCAGCTTCGCCTCTTCGTCCAAGTTGATGCCTTTCGACGCGGCGCGTTCGATGTCTTCGCCGGAAAATGCAGGGATGCGCTCGGTCCGCAACAGATCCTCAAGCCATGGGATGACAGTATTATGTTGCGTCTCGCGCGAGATGCGGTCGATGGCGAGCAAAATGCGCTCCGGCGTTTGCTCGACGGTGCGCACGCCGATGCCATAGCCCCTTTCAAGCAGGTGGCGGAACGTCTCAAAACGCGACGGCCGCACGGCCAACAGATATTGGATTTCGAGCGGCAACGATTCGGACACGGCAAGCTCGGCCGGCGATGTGACCGTCTGCACCGAATACCGCTCAACATGCGCGGGCCGGTTGCCAGACGCCAACCGCGACCACCACGATCTGAAAGAAGGCATGCGCAAAGTGTATCACGTTGACCGACGCCATTCGTTTTGCCAGACTATCCGCCTATGGCCGACGCGCTCCAACCCTCCCCGATCGTAAGCTTCGATGAACTCGACGCGCTGCGCCCACAACTCGGTACGATCGTCTGCACCTCCGGAGGCTACGATCCGGTCCATCCGGGACATTTGAGCGTGATCGCGGAATCCAAAAAATTCGGCGACACAGTCGTCGTGATCGTGAACGGCGACGGATTCTTGACGCACAAGAAAGGAAAACCGTTCCAGGATTTAGAAACGCGCTGCCGCATCATGAGTTACGCCAAAGGCGCAGATTTCGTCGTGCCGTTCGAGATCGAGGATGACCAGACCGTGCGCGAAGCGTTACGTCGCCTCAAACCGAACGTCTTCACGAAAGGCGGAGACCGATGTTCGCCCGAGACGATTCCCGAGTGGGACGTTTGCCAAGAACTCGGGATCAGAGTTGAAACAGGAGTCGGCGAACCGAAGAATTGGTCGAGCTCGGAGTTTCTGGCAAAATGGAAAGAGAAATAATTTCTATGAACTTCGAACAATCATTCGGTGCACCGAAAAAACAAGAAAAAGCTGACTCACCAACAATCGAAATTCACAACAGCGCGCCTCCATTGGAAATCCCAGAGAAAAAAATCCTGGAAGAACAGTGGAACGAATTTTGGAGGCTACGGAGATTGCAGACAGCACCAGCGGAGATTCCGCAAAGTGACCGTTTAAACAATGGGGATCTTCTGCACCATACAAGCTACAACGAGACAACGCTGGCACATATCCTCAAGTCAGGAATTATCTCGGGAGAAATCGGCGATGGAGAAAAAGAAACGCGGCCGGAGGACAGCGAAACGCACTATTGCGCTGATTTCTTCGTCAACCAAGGAGATAAGGACATCACAGACTACATCTCATTCGCAACGACACCCCAACTTGTAGGCAGACTCAAAATGAAACCAATGGAATCATTCAGCTGCCCGACAGAAAAAAATGACGCAATCGCGATCGTGATCGACTCTTCGGGTCCGGAGTTAGACAAACTCTTAGAACGATCGGCGACAGGACTCGAAAGCGACAAGCTTAAGAACTTCCATGTGAGATTCCCTAATGAGGCAAATAAGCCAGAATCCGCCAAAAGACATTTAGCCGTCCTCGTCGGCATCCCCGCGAATTTCATTAAAACGATTGTGGTCGGAGGTAAAATTTCACAAGATCAAGAAAAAATAAAACAGATGAAGAAACTGATACAGGCTGCAGGATTGGAAATTGCAATCAGAAATACAAATGGAGAGGTCGCATAAAAACAACCCGCGATTGCAGGTTGTTTTTATGGTGGACGCACCTGGGTTCGAACCAGGGACCTTTCGAATGTGAATCGAACGCTCTAACCAACTGAGCTATGCGTCCTTGCTCGGCTTAACGAACTACGCTCCATTCAGGCGAGGACGCCCTCATTGCGCTCCGTTCGTTGCCTGCGCTTGCTCGTCAGACTCGCAGTCAGACAACACAAGGAACTCGTCTTACGTGCGTGGATAGTACATACTTCCTGCATGCCTGGCAAGACTCCCCGACCGACGGTTTCGGCGCTCTTGAAGAGCGCCGCCAAAGACCTCAAACCCAAACGCATTACCTGCGCCGCCGACAAGGATATCGGTGAACTCGAAGCCGAAGTCCTGCTCGCGTTCGTGCTTGACCGTGAGCGCTCATGGCTGTTTGCGCATGGCGACGGGACGATCCCTGCAACAGCGCTTTCGCGGTTCAAGAAACTCGTCGCGCGACGGAAAAAACACGAGCCCGTCGCCTACATCGTAGGCGAAAAAAATTTCTACGACCTCACGTTCACCGTCAACCGTTCGACGCTCATCCCGCGCCCGGAAAGCGAACTCTTGGTCGACCTCGCGCGCAATGCGCTGTTTCCCGAACCGTCGGCGGGCGACCTGGTGTGGGACGTCGGGACGGGCTGCGGCGCAATCGCGCTTGCGATCGCCGAGCATATCAAACCGCGGCGCGTCATCGCGACGGATGTTTCGGCGAAAGCACTTATAACAGCCAAACAAAACGCCACGCATCTGAAGATCGCCAACGTCACGTTCCGCAATGCCGACTTGCTGTCGGAGGATCTTGTTGATTTTTTCGACGCACGACGAAAGAACCGGCTCATCATCGTCGCCAACCTCCCCTACTTGCCGACAAGCGACAAGAAAAAACTTGCACCGGACGTCATAAAATACGAACCATCGTCCGCGCTCTTCGTCGGCAAGGACGGGACGGAACTCAACGAAAAATTTTTGCGGCAACTTGCCGCCTTCGGTATCAACTTTTCCTCCGCCTTTTTCGAATTCGACCCGCCGCAATCAAAAAAACTCCGCGCGCTCGCGAAGCTCCTGTTTCCGGAAGCTGCGGTCAAGATCCACAAGGACCTCGCCAAACGCGACCGCGTCTTGGAAATCACTCAACGCTGATCTTGGCGCCCAGCGCCTTCAGCTTGCCGACGATGTCCTCGTAGCCGCGGTCGATGTGCTCGACGCCCGTCAAACGTGACGTGCCATCGGCGATAAGCGCGGCGATCAAGTAGGAAAAACCGGCACGGATGTCCGGGATCACGATGTCGGCGGCATGCAGCGGCGTCTTGCCGATGATGATCGCGCTGTGGCGGTAGTCGCGGTTCACGAAGCGGCAGGGCTTGGAGCCGAGGCATTCCTTGTGGAGTTGGATCTTGGCGCCCATCTTGCGCAACGCCTCGGTGTAGCCAAAGCGTTCTTCATACACCGTCTCATGCACGATCGACACGCCGTCGACTTGCGTCAGGAGCGTCACGAACGGCTGTTGCCAGTCCGTCATAAAACCGGGATGCACGTCGGTCTCGATGGCGATGGGTTTCAAGTCTTTCGCGCCCATGAAGCGGATACCATCGTCTTTGATCTCGTACGGCACGCCGACGCGGCGCAAGGCATTCAAGAAAGACAGCAAGTCAACTTGGTGCGCGTCGCGGACAAACACGTCGCCGCCGGTGATCGCTGCGGCAACGGCGAATGACGCGGCGACCAGACGGTCCGGCACCACGCGATGCGTCACGCCATGCAATTCGCGCACGCCTTCAATCACCCAGGTGCGGTTCACTTCTTGCGAGATGATTGCGCCCATCGATTGCAAAAGCATCGCGAGGTCAACGATTTCCGGTTCGACGGCGGCATTGCGGATGACAGTCGTGCCTTTGGCTTTCGCGGCCGCCAGCATAATGTTTTCCGTCGCGCCGACCGAGGGGTACGGCAAATCAATCACCGTGCCTTTCAGTTCTTCGGCACGCGCGATATATTCCTCGCCCGTGATGTCAATTGTCGCGCCCATCTTGCGCAAGGCATCGAGATGGAAATCAATCGGCCGTGCGCCGATGGCGTCACCGCCCAAAAGCGGGATGCGCGCTTCATGGAAACGATGGAGCAACGGTCCCATGAGCAAAATCGGGATGCGGTTCTTGCGGCTGAAGGCCTGCGCGACTTCCGCCGTCTTCACGCCGGAGCCATCGACTGTCGCAATACCATCCTCAAATGAAACGATTGCGCCGAGCGCGGCGAGCATCTCAAGCGTCACCCGCACGTCAGAAATGTCGGGTGTGTTTTCGAGGCGGACGGGCTCGTCAGCTAGCAACGCCGCGACCAATTCTTTCAACGCAGCATTTTTTGCGCCGGATAACAAAACGTCGCCCGTGAGCGGCGTGCCGCCGGAGATGGAATAGGCTCGCGGGGTTTTGTCAGTTGATGCAGCCATATCAGTTGGTGTTGTCAGTCGAAGAGGTCGAACTCGTGGAATCGCCCGTGATCGGTGGCGGCGTGAACGACGTGCCCTTGACTGCCGCGTTGTACATCGCCGGGTTGGTCACGACTTCTACCCACGTCGTCCCGCGGTCAAACAAGACGTCAGACCCGTCGAGGGATTGGAATTGCAAGCTCAAGCCCGTACTGCGGCTCCAGGTGATTTCATCCTCACGGCCGTCATGGAACAGTTCTGCTTTGCCTTTGCCGGTCGTGCGGATGTTCAGCCGGCCATCCGAGTCGATCACCGAATCATCCGTTTCGAGCACGACGACGTTCTTGGCTTTGACCTGCGCGCCATCTAAATCTTTTTCAAGGGCGCCGCCCTCGGAGCGGACATACATATTCGAGTCGCGGTCATACGACCAGGAGACATTATATGAACCGCCGTACAAAATTTTCGGGCCTGGATCCTCACCGCGCGCGACTGTCGTAGCCGTCGCGACCAATGGATAATCCTCCTTGTACGACCAACCATGGAACGATCCGGCCTTCCAACTTTTCGCGGCATCCGCTTGGTTCAACAAGTCCATGCGCGTATACGCGTTATGCGGCGCGACGCGCGTGTCGGAGCGCCAGAAATATTTCCCGTTCGCAAATTGGTCTAAGTTGCGGAAGCCTTGCGCTTGGAGCGTCGTGATGTTGGCGAGCGCCTGTGGGCTGCCACCGACGTGCGCATAGACGGCATTCAAGCTATCCGCCATGTCGACGAAATACGGGCGCGCGCTGCGCACCGGCCCGATCTGGTCGACGGTCGAGGTTGCGTCGAACACCAGCATGAAGCGCGTAATGCCGCCTTCGACCGGGAACTCGAACGCCAAGTTGGCTTCGGCGGGACCGGACAACGGCCGCGCATCAATGTAGTTTTCGACCATCACGGCGAACGGTTGCAAGTTCGCCTGTTCGACGGGCACGAGCACGCCGTCAAGCGAACGCGGGACAAGGTCCGGCGTCGAAGTGACTGTCTCATCGGTTGAAGTTGCTGCCAGGACGACGGACGGCGAACTCGTCTTGCGCGCCTTGCCCGAGACCGCGAACCAGAAGAGCGCTACGCTCGCCGCTAAAATCAAAACGGCCCCAAGCACCAACATGGGCCAGGACCGTTTGATGAATTTCTCTACGCTGACAGTGTCGATGCGTGTTCCCTCCATGGACGCACGTTATTTTGCGGCCTCGGCAGCGGCGCCTTCCTCGGCTTTCTTGGCATCTTCGGCGGCTTTCTTTTCTTCGGCTTCGGTCTTGATGGCGGTGACGTCGGCTGGGGCTGATTCTTCTTCCAGTTTCTTGAGTTCGTCTTCCGTCAACGGGCGTTCGACGGCCGCGATCACGGCACTCTCATCTCCCAACGCGGTGACACCCTTCGGCAGCTTGAGCGAACCGACAGTGATGCGGTCTTCAAACGTGTTGAGCACGGACAAGTCGACTTCGATCTCGTGCGGCAAATCAGCCGGGAGACATTTCACTTCAATGTGGTTCAAGGCAAACATCGCGGTACCGGCGAGTTCCTTCACGGCCTTGGATTCGCCGATGAACTTGAACGGCACTTCGACCGTCAGTTCCTCATCCATGCGGATCTGGCGGAAATCAACGTGGTACGGGTCCATCGTGACCGGGTGCACCTGGACTTCTTGGATCAACGCTTTGACCGGCGTGCTGGCGCCGATGGTCAGGTCGACGAGCGACGAGGTACCGGCCGAGCGGTACAGCTTGCGGAATTCAGAGCGCGGGACCTGGATGGCTTGGGGTTTGATGCCATGCCCATACACGACCGCCGGGACGTTTCCGGAGTCGTGGGTGTGTTTGGCACGGCGGCCAAGGGTCGTGCGTTCAGCGGCGGTGATCGCGTAGGTCATACAAATTGTGCGCGAAAAGTACCGTTATGGGCGCTTTTTGTCAAGCAGTTGGCGGCAAAACGCTGCACTCTCAGCTTCCAGGGCACGATGCACGGCCAAACATTCGTCGGTCGAGATCACCGGAACATCCTGGAAACGCAGGGCATCTTGGATTTCGAGGTCGGTCACGAGGCCCACCGAGCTGACGGCGCCAGCATTCTCCAGCACGACGGCGAGGACGGCATTGCCGCAGGCAGCGCAGGTGCAATGGAAGAGGCGCGTCGTCCCCTTTTCGCCAAGCAAACGCACATCTCCAGCCGGATAGGCCGCGTGGCAAACCGGGCAGTGAGCGAGGAGTTGTGGCGAGGGGTGATCCATACAAGAATCCTACAGGCCAAACGGAGGCGATGCAACGGTCGAAACCGGCATAAAAAAACCGGCGCAGATGACATGCGCCGGGACGGAGAGATGCGGCCTCGCGAGAGCGTGGAAGCTTCAGAGGTTGAGGAGCGTAATGAGGAGCGGCACGAGCTTGTGCTTCATGTCGACCTCGTGGCTGCAGCCGTTTGCCATCATCTGTTCACGGTCGCCCGAAACCGACCCGATGGCGACGATCGGCCCCGTGAACGATTGGCGGAAGAGCGCCAGGAGCGGCAGCGTGTCGAGCGTTTGGTGTTCGACGCAGCCGTCGAGGCAGATGGCCGCCAGGTCAGGGTTCTCCCGGAACTGGCGTTCCCCGTCGGCGAGCGTCAAGGCAAACAGGAGTTGCATCTTGCCACGGGCAGAGCGCTTGAGCGCCCGTTCGAGCTCCGCCAGGTCATCGACAATCAGGACTTTCGGGACATCAGGCATGCGACCTCAGGGGTTTGGGTAAAAGAACATCGGACTTGTTCTTATAGCAAAAAATGGCGGATCCGTCAATCCCTGCTTGCCAATACGTGCATGATCCGTTACGGTCAACGCACGCAGAAAGGAGGAGCTGCATGCACCGTAACAATGATTATCGTCATCACTCGTGCGATGGGGACGACCTGTGCCCGTCGTGCGAAGTCCAGCATCTGCGGAGCGCGACCACGGCCCAGCAGGCCCGCATCGGTCAATTGACCGACGAAAGCGTCGTCCACCGGCACAAGATCGAACAGTTGGAGGCCGACAACGCGCGCCTTGGCCGCAGGCAGCAGATCTTCCTTGCAAGCATCCTCGGCGTGGGTGCAGGCGCGCTCAGCTTGGCCGTCCTCGCGGTCCATCCCACGTCCGCTGCGGGCGACGAAGACGCGCTCGCCGACAACAGTTGCAGTTGTTGCGAGGCGGACGACGCCTCGCCGAGCGAGCTTGTCGAAGACCAGCTCGAAGGCACGCCGCTGGCTCACACGACGAACCTCGCGACCTGCGAAGGACACGCACTCCCGCTGCGCACGCCGCGTGAACCGGGCTTTTGCTTCGGCCAGACGAGCACGCAGCCCTCTCCATTGGGCTTCCACGTCCACACGTTCCGGAGGTCCTTCGATGAGCTCTACTGCCAATCTCCCGGCGGGTTCGGTGGGGCCAGCGGCATGAGCTGCGTCTGGGTCCACATCGAACCGGCGCTCCACACCAACTGACGAACTTCGACACCTCCACGTCCTGACGCGTTTGACCACCTGGTCACGCGTCGGGACGTTGTTTTTTTATTTATTGGAAAACTCCCCGGCTCCGCACCGCAATCGATTCTGCAATCCCGACGGTGATAAAAAGAGACACCAACGACGAAGCTGCGGCCGACGCAAACGGTAATGGGATCCCGGTGACAGGCAGGAGCCCAAGATTCATGCCCGCGTTAATGACGACGTGAAACAAGATGACCGCCGAAAAACCGATCAACAAAATCCCGGCAAACGGGTCGCCGGATTCCATCGCGATACGGATATAGCGGTAGAGTAAAAACCCGAACAGGCCGAGGACGACCGCGAGGCCAACGAAACCCAGCTCCTCGCCCAAGACGGCGAACATGAAGTCCGTCGACGACTCTGGCAAAAATTTGAGGCGCGCTTGCGAGCCTTCCCCGATCCCTTTGCCGAACCATCCACCAGAGCCAATCGCGATGCGCGCCTGAGCGACGTTATACGCCGCGCCATACGGGTCCGCCGACGGGTGGATGAACGACGTGATGCGATCGCGTTGGTAGGGCTTCAACCCGACGGTCCAAACCAACGCACCGGCCGCAAGCAACGTAACCAGCATGATCCACCACGCATGTTTTGGCAGTCCACAAAACAACACGATCGCGCCCCACAAGGCGACGAAGACCATCGCCGAACCGAAGTCAGGTTGCAACAGGACAAGCCCCATATAAAACCCCATCGCGACTAAGCTCCCCAAAAACGGGACCCACTCGATGCGCCGATGGACGTAGCGCGCAAGGTACGCCGCCAAAAAAATCGCCAACAAGATTTTTGCGATTTCGACCGGCTGGAATGACAACGACCCGACCACGAACCATCGCCCGGCATTATTCGTCGTGGCACCGAGGAACAACACAGCGACCAAAAACATCGTACCGACGATGAATAACGGGATCGAAAGCGTGCGCAAATGCCGATAATCGACCAAGGCAAAACCCAAGGCGATTACCAGGCCGACGATCACGCCGACGAGCTGCTTCTTGAACTGGAACAAATCCCCGCCTTGCGAGATGTTAATCCCATAAATGGCGAGCAGCCCGATGGCCGACAAGGCCGTCGCTGCCACGAGCAACGACCAGTCATAACGCGCATATGTCTCCACCCATCGTCTCATGCGTCGAGCTTGCCATATGCGAGACCACTTCGGTAGGGGCGATCCTCACGATCGCGCTTACGGTGTTGCCGGTGCAGATGGTGTCGTAGTCGCCGCTTGGACAGAACCGGGCACAAAATACTGCGTCGGCAAGAAAGATGCGGGATCAAGGACGTTCACCTGTGGCGTGATTTGCGTTTGCGTGACGCTTGGGATGTTGTCGAACCACGTCATCTGGACGGGACGGTGTTCGCCGGGCTGGATGTTGTCGAGCTCGATCTGGTTGATGGCGATGGGCGTTGACCCGCGATACAGCTGGACGATCAGATTCACCTTCCAATATCCATAGGCACTATTATTGACGAGGGTAAACGACGTCTGCCCGACCTTGCTCGTGCCAAGCGTGATGTTGGTGTCGTAGGTGATGTCTTGGAATGACAGCGCCAAACGCTCGCCCAGGTAATCCTTATAACTCGCGCCAACGACAGATGGGTCAACGCGGTGCCAATGGACATTGTCGATCACGAGCGAGGCGCTGCGCCCCCCTTGCGTCTTGGGTGAATACCCGAGTTGCGTCAATATCTGCTGGCTCGACGGCAACACGTAGCCGCTCTGCTCCGGCGTCGATTCGCCGGACAAATTGAAATGGTAATTAAAATCCGCCCACCACTGCGCGTTGGGGTTCGTGAGTGTCACTGACATGTCGTAGCGGCTATCCGTCGTTTGGAAAACCGACACGTCAGACAGTGACACGTTCTGCGGAACGTCCGTCGCAAGTGCCGTCAGCAACTGCTCGTTCGTGGCAATCTCATAGTCGATGCGTGATTCACGCGGATATGAAATCGCATACGCATCAAGCAATCCCCAAATCGCATAGCCCCAAAAGATCACGGACAAGAAAATCAACACGCCGTGCCCGACGCGCCGTGCCAACGGGCCGTTGCGCACCCACCACGAAGCGAATTCCAATTCGCCGGAGGTAAAACGTCCTTCCTCGTTTTCCGCCATAATTCGCTTTCAGTGTAGCACACTTGCCCGTTGCCTGACCCTTGGCGGAACCAGCGCTTCGAGCTACTATCTGTGCATCGAAAAATATGGCAACTGACGCCCCGAAAAAGAAAGGCAGCTACGGCGCCGAGCAAATCTCCGTCCTCGAAGGGCTTGATCCGGTCCGCAAGCGTCCCGGCATGTACATCGGTTCGACGGGCCCTGAAGGCTTGCACCATTTGATTTGGGAAGTCGTCGACAACTCGTTCGACGAAGCCATGGGCGGCCATGCCAACCTCATCACCGTCACGCTGAACGGCAACGGTTCGACGTCCGTCTCGGACAACGGTCGCGGCATTCCTGTCGACATCCACAAGCAATTCAAAGTCTCGGCGCTCGAACTCGTGTTGACCAAACTCCATGCTGGAGGAAAATTCGGCGGCGAAGAAAGCGGCTATAAAGTTTCAGGCGGCTTGCACGGCGTGGGCGTCTCGGTCGTGAACGCGCTCTCGACCCATCTCGAAGCCCGCGTCGAACGCGACGGCGGCGAATACGTGCAGGAGTACAAGCAAGGCAAACCGATGGGCAAAGTGAAGCAGGTCGGCAAAAGCAAAAACCACGGCACGACCATCACCTTCACTCCCGACCCGACGATCTTCTCCTCCGTCGAGTTTGATTTGAAGTACATCCTCGACCACTTGCGTCAGCAATGTTATTTGACGAAAGGCATCCATCTGCTCGTCGTCGACGAACGCAAGAAAGGCCAACACGACGCCTACGGTTTCTATTTTGAAGGCGGCGTCGCTTCGTACGTTCGCCACTTGAACCACACCAAGACACCCAAACACGAATCGATTTTCTACGTCGAAAAAGAAGTCGACAAGATCGCCATCGAAGTCGGCGTGCAGTATGTCGATGACTATAAAGAAACCGTCCTCGCCTTTGCCAACAACATCTATAACCCCGAAGGCGGCACACACGTCATGGGGTTCCGTTCGGCGTTGACGCGTGTCTTGAACAACTACGCGCGCACCAAAGGTTACTTGAAAGAAAAAGACGAAAACCTCTCCGGCGAAGACGTACGCGAAGGATTGACCGCCGTCATCAGCGTGAAGATCGCCGAACCACAATTCGAAGGCCAAACCAAAGCCAAACTCGGCAACCAGGAAGTCCGCGGCGCCGTCGAGACACTAGTCAACGAATCGTTGGCGACGTTCCTCGAAGAACATCCGCGCGATGCCGAAGCGATCTTGGCAAAATGCGTGCTCGCGCAACGCGCACGCGCCGCTGCACGCGCGGCACGCGACACTGTCTTACGCAAAGGCGCGCTCGACGGCTTCATGCTCCCCGGCAAGCTTGCCGACTGCTCGAGCAAAGACCCGTCGCAATGCGAAATCTACATCGTGGAGGGAGATTCGGCTGGAGGTTCCGCCAAACAGGGTCGCAACCGCGACTTCCAGGCCATCCTGCCGTTGCGCGGAAAAATCCTGAACGTGGAGCGCGCGCGCCTCGACAAGATGCTCGCCAACAACGAAGTCAAGAACCTCGTAATCGCCATGGGCACCAACATCGGCGAGATGTTCGACATTTCGAAGCTGCGCTACAATCGCATCATCATCATGACGGACGCGGACGTCGACGGCGCACACATCCGCACGTTGCTGCTGACGCTGTTCTACCGCTACTTCCCCGACCTGATCCGCCAGAACCACATCTACATCGCGCAGCCTCCTCTCTTCCGCGTCGCCGCCGGAAAGGATGTTCGGTATGCCTTCTCCGAAGAAGAACGCGACACGCACGTCGAAGAAATCCAAAAGATGAAAGCGGAGCGTGCCAAGTTGAAAGGCAAAGGCAAAAAGGAAGAGGAAGAAGAACCAGAGGAAGTTCCGGAAGAAGCCTCTGCCGAAGCATCCGAACCCGAAGAAGGCGTCACGACGATCGCCGGCATCTCGATCCAGCGCTACAAAGGTCTCGGTGAAATGAACCCCGACCAGCTGTGGGAAACCACCATGGACCCGGATAACCGCATGTTGAAAGTCGTGTCGATCGCGGACGCCGAAGATGCGGACGCGACGTTCGATACGTTGATGGGATCGGAAGTCGGGCCACGCAAGAAGTTCATCCAGACACACGCCAAGCAGGCGGATTTGGATATCTAGCGCCCCTTGCCATTTCCCCCGCTTCCTGCTATTCTCCCTGCGTACGGCCCTGGGTAGGGGCTTTTTAAGAAGAAAATTATGAACGTTTTCCAAAAACTCACCGATTACCTCCGCCAATCCCGTGAAGAAGTGAAGAAGATCTCCTGGCCGTCGCGCAAGGACACTATCCGCTACAGCGCGCTCGTGATCAGCGTGAGCGTCATCTTGGCCGTATTTTTTGCCGGCCTCGATGGTGGGTTCCAGTCCATGTGGGACTACATCACGACCCTCAAGTCGAACGCGGCGGCAAGCCAGATCCAAGTGACCCCAACGACTTCGACCCCTGGCGTCACCGTGACCCCGACGACTGAACCGACACCGGCAACACCCGCCACTCCCGCAACGCCTGACCTGAACGGCGCAACGCCGATCCAGACACCGCCGACTACCCCAGCCCCTACAAAATAAAAACGTATGCCTAAACAAACCCTCGAACAAGGCCGCCGCTGGTATGCCATCCATACCTACTCCGGCTACGAAGAAAACGTCTCCGACAGCTTGAAGCGCCGTACCGAAACCATGGGCATGCAAGACAAGATCTTCAACGTCCTGGTGCCGACCGAAAAAAAGATCAAGATCAAGAACGGCAAGCGCAAGATGGTGGAGGAAAAAATCTTCCCAGGCTACGTGCTCGTCGAGATGACGGTGGATGACGCCTCCTGGTACGTGGTGCGCAACACACCGAACGTCACGGGTTTCATCGGCGCCGGCACGACACCGACGCCCTTATCAGACAAGGAAGTCGAATCGCTCCTCAAACGCATGAACACCAATGAGGAAGCCTCATTCTCGATCGACCTCCAAGTCGGCATGCCGATCAAGATCGGCGACGGACCGTTCAAAGGGTTCGAAGGCAAGGTGATTGACATCGACGGCGCGCGGGGTAAGGTCAAAGTATTGGTGTCGATGTTCGGCCGTGAAACCCCACTCGAACTCGACTTTACCCAGATCAAAAAAGTGTAGGGGCGCTCCTTGCGATCGCCCTCCCTCGCTGGAGTTCCAGGAAAGACGCGCTTCTCGTCCGTCCTGCATGCCCTAACGAATTACCAACATTATGGCCAAGAAAGTAAAAACCCTCATCAAATTGCAGATCGTCGGTGGTGGCGCCAACCCCGCCCCTCCGGTCGGTACGGCGCTCGGGCCGCAAGGCTTGAACATTGCCGAATTTTGTAAGAAATTCAACGAGGCGACCTCCGACCGCCGCGGCGAAGTCGTGCCGTGCATCATCACGGTGTACGAGGACCGCACCTACGATTTCATCTTGAAGACCGCCCCGGTCGCCGAGATGCTGAAGAAGGCCGCCGGGATCACCAAAGGTTCCGCCAAGCCCCTCCAGGAAAAAGTCGGTAAGGTCACCAAAGCCCAGGTTCGCGAGATCGCCGAAAAGAAAATGCCGGACCTCAATTGCCACACCGTCGAAGCCGCCATGCGGCAGGTGGAAGGCACGGCCCGCAACATGGGACTGACCGTGGTCTAAACGACAATCGAGCATGAAACGACAAACCCCGCTGGCCACCAGCGGGGTTTGTGTTATTCTTGGGTCATATGGACGCCCCTATCCCTCCGCTCGATGCGGCCAACAACCCGCCAGCCAAGCCACCCGTGACGCCTCCCTCGGCTCCGATGGCAGTTCCGGCGCCTGCGACGCCCCCGCCGCAACCCAAGCCAGCCCCTCCGACCCCGCCGCCGGTTGCTCCCCCAAAACCACCGTCCCCTCCACCGACCGTTCCGGTGACAGCGGCTGCACCAGCGCCACAAAAACCCCCGACAGCGGCCCCGAAGCACGAAGGCAGCGGCGTCTGGTGGAAGATTTTGATCTTGCTCGCCGTCTTGTTGGCGCTTGGCGTGCTGGGGTATTCGATCTGGACTGGCATGACGACCACGCCGTCCGCCAGCGTCCTGCCCCCGACAAACGTGACCAGCCCAACGACAAGCACACCCGGCACCACAAGCACGACACCCGTTGGCACCCAAACGACATCTTCCACGACCGCCACAAACGCGACTTCGACGAACTACGGCTTCGCCAGCGAAGATACCTATCCGTTCGGCCAGCCCGTCCAAATATTCGGCAATGACAATGACCTATTCCGTGACGCGACGCGTGCGCTCGGAGTGAAAGTCATCCAGTTCACGGACTCACGTTGCCCAACCGGCCAAACCTGCGTCTGGGCCGGCGAGCAAGGCATCCATCTCCAAGTGACCGACGAACTGACTGGGCAGATGCAAGAAGTCGACCTCGGGACGATCACGGCGCCAAGCGTGAACGCCCTCGGCGCGACCTTCCAGCTTAACGAAATCAACGACGGCAAAGGCGGGACATCGGCGACCATCACGGTAAAATAAAATCGACCGGAATAAAAAAGCCCCGCCGTTCGCGAACAGCGGGGTTTTAGGTTCCTCGAGGAAGGCCAACCTCGAGCGTCAGGCCTTCGTAGGCCGGGACCGTCGGGACGAGCGAAAGCTGTTGGACTTCGTCCGCCAGCTGGATGATGCGCTCGTCGCTTGAAGCCGGGTCATGGTGGGTCGTCACGATCCGCCGTACGCCCGCTTGGGTTGCGACGTTCGCGATGTATTCGGGGAACGAATGTCCCCAACCGTATTTTGGTGGGCCGGACTGGCCAAGGTATTCGTGCATCGAGTACTGGCAATCCGTGATCCAGATGTCGGCGTTACGGACGAGCTCGCACAAGCCATCCGGGACGCCATTCGTGCAGAATGGCTCGTGGTCGGTCGTGAAGGCGAGCGACGCGCCGCAGAATTCGATCCGGAAGCCATAGCAGTCTTGCGGATGGTTGAGCTTGCGCGCCAGCACCTGGATCGGCTGGTGCGCCATCCCGAAGGTGGATTCGAACCCATCATGGATGGCTTCGAACTCCGCGCGCATTCCGGCTTGCCGAATGACCTCAAAGCTGACCGGGAATACGGGCGGACTCATTTGCAGGCGCAGCGCATCTTCGAGCGACGCCCCGCCCTTCGTGCCGCCGAACAGGCGGAAACGGACATCCGCGCATTTGGGCGGGATGAACACCTGCGGCCAAAACGGGAAGCCGTGGATGTGGTCCCAATGCAGGTGGCTTTGGAGGACAACCCCCTCCATCGGCTTGAAGCGCGTCGCTTCCTTGACGAGGACGTTGCCGAGCTGCCGCAACCCCGTCCCCATGTCGAGGATCAAGGGGATGCGGCCACAGCGGACTTCGACACAGGTGGTGTTGCCGCCAAACGTCGAGCGCAGCGGGAACGGCAACACCTTGACGAGCTCGCGCACGCGCTCGGGTGAAGCATCCCGGAATTCCGAGGAACCGCGCAGCTGGCAGAGCGCGGCGGCGACTTTGTCTTCGACCTCTTGGCCAGTGAGGGGCGCCGGGACCGAACCCCGTACGCCCCAAAAACGGACGGACAGTGGCAGGGAACCGTTGCCGCTCATGGCAACCTCCTTGGTGTGAATGGATGAAAAGGCCTACCACAGACAACCGTTTTTTGCCTTTTTTGTCAAGTAATCTCCCCAACCCTTGCCATTTTAGCCGTTCAACCCTAGACTCACGGCATCCGACATTTCCGTCGGTGCAACTTCGACAAGAAAGAGAGGGTGGATGCAACCGCTCCAACCGCATGAACGCATCATCGTGGCACTCGACGTACCGACGGCCGTCGATGCGATCCGCCTCGCGGAAAAGCTCAAGCCCCATGTCGGCGCTTTCAAGATCGGCCTCCGGTTGATCACCAAGTGCGGCCCGACGCTCGTCCGCTCGCTCGTCACCCTGGGAAAGCCCGTCATGTACGACGCAAAGTTCCACGACATCGAGAACACGGTGGCGGATGCGGTCGCGGAGGCGGCAGAACTCGGCGTGTGGGGCTTCACGTTCCATGCGTCCGGTGGGCGCAAGATGATGGAAGCAGGCCTCGCGCGCCGTGGCGAAAGCAACGGCCTCGGCGTCAGTGTCCTGACGTCCCTCGGGATGGACGGATGTCTCGACATCTACCGTGCTCAACCGGACGTGCAGGTGCTGCACCTCGCCGTCCGCCTCAAGGAGGCCGGCTGCCAAGGCATCGTCTGCTCACCCCTCGAGCTCCAGGCACTGCGCTCCAAGCCGCTCTTCACCAGCCTCATCACGGTCGTTCCGGGCATCCGGCCGGCGGGCACGGATGCGAACGACCAGGCACGCAGCGCGACGCCGGGCTTCGCGGTCATGCATGGTGCGGACTACCTCATCATCGGGCGGCCGATCTACGGAGCGACTGATCCCGTCGATGCCTGCAAACGCATCAACGACGAGATCGCGGCTGCACTCGAGCACGACACGGAACCGGCGCCGCCGGTTGCGGAAGGAAGCCTCGCGCCATGACGGACTTCACCGAGCGCCAGGCGGCCATTGCGCATTACCTGTTCGTGCTCGGGGCGATCAAGTTCGGGGAGTTCAAGCTCAAGCTCCACGAGACGAACCCCGAGGCGCCGCTCTCGCCGATCTACCTCAACCTCCGCACGCCCGACAACAAGGGCGGGCCGCTCACGCCGGACGTGCTCCGGCTCATCGGTACGGAATTCGCCTACCGCATCCATACGAGCGGCATGGTCTTTGACCACGTGGCCGGGGTCCCGCGCGCAGGCGAACCGTTCGCCGATGCGCTCGTTGCCGTGCTGATGCAACGGCGGCCAGGCATCCTGCGCATGAGCAAACGGACCGACGGCGACCATCGCACGGTCGACGACATCTACCAAGGCGGCTACAGCCCCGGCGACACCGTCCTCATCGTCGACGACCTGATCACCCGTGCGGGTTCAAAGGTCGAGACCGTGCGGACGCTCGTCAACCACGGGCTCAAGGCGAGTGACTGCATCGTACTCGTGGACCGTTGCCAAGGCGGTGGGCAGGAGCTGTTCGACCAGACCGGCGTCCAGCTCCATGCCATCTTCCGCCTCACTGACTTGCTCGAGTTCTATGTCAGCGACCGCCGCATCAGCGCGGAAGAACGCGACACCGTCCTCTCCTACCTCGCGGCGACGCAGCCGTGAATCGGGGCTACTCCCCTGCTCCCGTTCCAGACTAACTTGGAACGGGAGCTTTTTTATCCCGAGGATTGACGTTTCGACGAACTTCCTTTAGACTGCGGCGCATAACCTCATAACGTGGGAGGGCCGATAACACCGACCCGACCGAACCACTATGCCGCACTCCAAGCGCTACACCGAGCTCACCAAGCTCGTCGAACCCAAGAAGCTCTATTCCCCCGTCGACGCCATCGAGCTCGTCAAAAAGACGGCCTCGACCAAGTTTGACGGCACCGTCGAACTCCACGTCCGCCTCGGCATCGACGTGAAGAAGAGCGACCAAACGGTCCGCTACACCATCGTCATGCCGCACGCCGCAGGCAAGACGAAGAAAGTCGCCGCCTTCGTCCCGGGCGACAAGGAAAAAGACGCGACCGATGCCGGCGCCGACCTCGTCGGTTCGGAAGAACTGATCGAGAAGCTCGCCGCTTCCGGCAAGATCGACTTCGACGTCGCCGTTGCAACGCCCGACATGATGCCGAAGCTCGCCAAGCTCGCAAAAATCCTCGGCCCGAAAGGCATCATGCCGAACCCGAAAACGGAGACCGTCGGCACCAATGTCAAGAAGATGATCGAAGAATTGAAGAAGGGCAAGATCACGGTCAAGAACGACTCGACCGGCAACCTCCACCAAGCCATCGGCAAAGCCTCGAACCCGTCGTCTGACTTGCTCGACAACCTCAACGCCGTCTTGAACGCCATCCGCAAAGCCAAACCGGCCAGCGCCAAAGGCAGTTACATGAAAACCGTGGTCATCACCTCGACCATGGGCCCGGCAATTCACTTGGACGTGTCGAGCGTCTAACAGAACAAGACAAAACGTCCCGAAACCCGAGACGTTCTTGTATCCCCTTTTCTTCTTCAAAGCTACGCGTTAAGGTGCGTGCGATATGCATGACCGACCCGGCGCGATCCCCCGCCAGCTGATCCTCGAAATGATGGAGGCTGGCTATATCACAGGCGCTACCGTCGAGACCGTCCAGCCCTCGTCGCTCGACCTGTCGGTCACGGAAGAGATCTACCGCATGCGCGGGTCGTATCTGCCCAAAAAGACAGAAACCGTTGAAGACATCATCGCGCACGGCGCGCTCTACAAGCATTCGCTCGACCGGCCGCTCGAAGTCGACGGGACGTATCTCATCAAACTCAAAGAATCGTTGGCACTACCGAATGGCGTCTATGCCTGCACGAGCAGCAAATCATCGAGTGGACGCATCAACTTGCGTACACGTTTGCTCGTCGACCGCGTGGCAAAATTCGACAGCGTGCCGGTCGGCTACAAAGGCCCGCTGTGGCTTGAAGTCATCACCAAATCATTTCCCATCCAATTGCATTTTGGCGACCGTTTGAACCAACTGCGTTTTTTCCACGGCGAAGCACGGCTCACGAGTTTTGAGCATCGCATGTTCTACGACAAGTTCAAGCTATTGCGCGATGCCAACGGCGTCCCGATTCCCGCGAGCGACGACACGGTCAGCACGGGCGTCACCATGACAGTCGACCTGGCGCACGATGGCTTGATCGGTTGGCGCGCACATCCGTCGGCGTGGAGCGTGCTCGACACGGCAAAGTACGACCACGACCCGCTCGACTTTTTTGACCCGGTCACCAAACCAAAAAGCAACGAAGTCACGTTGCGCCAAGGTTCGTTTTATATCCTCGCGACCAAAGAACGCATCATTGTGCCACCGACGCTCGCCGCCGAGATGGCGGCGTATGATCCCACCAAAGGCGAATTCCGTTCGCACTACGCCGGTTTCTTTGATCCCGGTTTTGGCTGGACGGAAAACGATACGGAAAAAGGCTGGCAAGCCGTGCTCGAAGTCTCGACGCACGGCCATGACTTCGTGTTGCGCGATGGCCAGCCCATCTGCCTGATGGTCTACGAGCGCCTCATCACCAAGCCTGACCGGTTGTACGGCCAGGACCTCCAATCCAACTACACGGCGCAGTCGGGACCCCGCCTCGCCAAGTGGTTCAAGCAAACCTGATATCATGTCCGCTATGCCCAAACTCATCATCGGTCTCGTGGGACGCCAAGGATCCGGCAAAGGCACGGCGGCAAAAATCCTCCAGGAACGCTACGGCGCGGCTATGTTCCGCTTCAGCGCAGTCCTCGGCGACATCCTCGACCGCATGGCGCTCGACAAGTCACGCGACAATTTGATCCAGCTTTCAGAGACGTTGCGCCAAGCCTTCGGGGAAGATGCGCTGTCATATGCGATCGAGCATGACGCGGTCAACGCCAACAAAGACATCGTCGTGATCGATGGCATCCGCCGCATCGAGGACATTACGGCACTCGAACCGTTACCGATTTTCCGGCTGGTCGAAATCTCGGCGCCGGCCAAAGTCCGGTTTGAACGCATGAAAGGCCGTGGCGAAAAAACCGGCGAGAGCGGCATGAGCTGGGAAGAATTCACCGAACAAGAACAAGCGCCGACCGAAGTCACCATCCCATCAGTCGCCGCACGCGCCTGGAAAGCCCTCAACAACGGCGGGAGCACGGAAGAACTCACCGCCAAGATCGACGCCATGATGAAAGAGCTTGAAGTTGACCCAACCCGCGGGAACACCTAAGCTTCCCGCGCACTTTCCCATCCAACACGGAGAAACATATGCAGTCCTACCTCGACATTGTCCAGCACATCCTCGACAAGGGTGAGCGCAAGGAAAACCGCACGGGCGTCGATGCGATCACCGTCGCCGGCATCATGTTCGAACACGACATGGCAACGGGCTTCCCGCTGCTCACGACCAAGAAGGTCCCGTTCAAGAGCGTCCGCGTGGAGCTCGAGTTCTTCATCAAGGGCCTCACCGACAAGCATTGGCTCCAGGAACGCGGCTGCACCATCTGGAACGAATGGGCCAACCCCAAGAAGGCGCCCTACGGCCACGACGAGGCATCCAAACAGCGCATGAAGGAAGAACGCGACCTGGGACCGGTCTACGGCTTCCAGTGGCGCCACTTCGACGCCCTGTATGAGAATTACGACTCCGACTACGCGGGCAAGGGCATCGACCAGCTCGCCAAGGTCGTCGAGACGTTGAAGAAGAACCCCGGCGACCGCCGCATGATCGTCGCAGCCTGGAACCCCAAGGCATTGCCCGAACAGGCATTGCCGCCCTGCCATTATGGCTTCCAAGTCACGGTCGTGGACGGCAA
>JBAQQZ010000021.1:0-14226 GCA_049295615.1 Patescibacteria group bacterium | reverse complement strand
GCTTCAAGCTGTGTGTCCTTAAAGAGGTCTTGCAGCCACGCGATGTTTGCGTCTTGCGTGACCCATGCGTCGTTGCTTGCCGTAAAGATCTTCGGGTCGCTGACGCCTTGCAGCATCGAAGCCTTGTTGTCATACCCCGTGACGAATGCTTTTTGGAAGGCGACAGCGTCGAGCGCGAGCGTGATATGCCAGGCAGCGCGGCCGTTCAAATCCGTACGTTCACTCTGCGTGATGCGGATGGCGTTTTGTGCCATCAATTGCTGCCATAGCACCATGGATTCTTTTGTTTCGTCCGTAGCTGACGTGGCGGTCGAGGTCGGGCTCGTCGGGAACGCGACCATCGGAAGTAGCTTCTTCGCATCATCCGCCGACCAAGTGATCCAAGTGCCTTTGAGCGATGTGAGGTCGAGCCCGGGAATGGGGAGCGTATTCAATTGGATATAATAGCTGTCAGCAATTTTTTTGATCGCGACGTCTGCATCTGCCGTGATCCCGCCGGCGTGGTACGTCCCTGTGATGTGCGTATCAAGGTCGGAGTTGGCGGTCTTGCGTTGCCAATTTGACGTGATTGAGCCCGTGATCACGAGATCGCTGGGAAATGTCTTGAACAGGTTGGGTGCGAGAGGCGAGGTGCTCGTGGCCCACGGCGGCGTAAACGGCAGCGCTGTCACGTCCGCGTCTTTTGGTTCGACGCGCAGGTCTACGGACGTTTGGACCTGGGCCGTCTGCATGTTTGAAAGTTGCGCAGCCATGTCTTGCAACGTAGGAGGAGCCGCGCCGATTTTGCCCGAACCGAACCAGCCTTGCGCATAGGCATAGCCGCATCCGGCAAGGATGAGCACGACGACAGCGATGCCGACATATTTGATTGTTCCGTTTTGGCTGTTCTTTGCTGGCGGCGTTTGGGCGTTGGTTGTTTCCATAGTGCCGCTAGTATTCGTTGGATTGGCGTTTGTGTAAAGCCACGCATCACGGGATAAAATTTCCGTCTTGGTAGATGACGTGGTCGTCAAGGATGATTTGCTCCGCATCGATGAAGATGTCGACGTGATACCGGCCGTCGCGGCGTCGGAGCCCTGGTTTGGCATAGATGCCGTGTTTTGCGCCGAGGGAAAAATGCAGTCCGCGCTGCCGCTCAAACGCTGTGATGTCGCTCACCACGCGGTGTTTGCCCATGGCCGGGTTCAGCCCAAGCCCGAATTCGCGCACCATCACGTCCTCGTCTTCGCGGATTTTTTCGAGGAGCGCTTGGAATTCAGGCGGCCCATCTGGCGAGGTCAGGATGCCGTCTTTGATTGTGACGAGGAATGGGTCAAACGTGCGCACGACGAAATCCGTGTTCGCAAAACCAAACACACGGGCGTCGCCGTTGACCAAGCGCAAGTCACGCGGCTCGGTAAAGACTTCGCCGATCGGGAACGTGCCGCCGACATTTTTCATTCCCGTGTAGTCACCGATGTTGAGCTTCGTTTCTTCCATCGGCCCGGCATAGACAAGTTCTGTGCCTTTGCATTTCACGACGGCGCTTTGCACGCGGTCAAGTTTTGTCTTTAACGCATGTCCGAGTGGGCGATAATAATTTGCATCATAGGCCAGTGCGTCAATATACGTCCCAAATTGCTCCTCGGGCATGCGGTTCAAATGCGTGTGCTCAATCGCTTTCAGCCCGCGCTTGAACAGTTCAATGCGGATGCGGAACTGGTCGAGCCGGAAGTTCGTCGATTGCGCGAGCACGACGAGGTCTCCTGTTTTACATCCGTCAAAAAGCTGTCCCACGTCGGCGGCCGTGATCGTGTCAAAATCCACAAATTTTCCTGTCGGCACGGCCTGGCGATACGCGTCCACCATGAGGCGCGACAGGGGAGACTGCGCATCAAAAATGACGAGTACCTGTTCTGTGGGCGCCATCTGCAACGCATCCCGCAAGATGTCTTGCAGGTTTTTGGCGAGGCGTGAGGTGAGGTCGTCCATGGAGGTTAGGGAAGTTTGAGTAATTCTTCTTGCAGCTTGAGCCACTCGCTTTCCGTATGATGGATCAGTGTATCAAGCGTGGCGATGCGTTGGTTGCGTTGTTTGTTGAACTCGTCCGGCTTCGCCAAGATCTCGTCGAGCAATGCGCGTTTTTCTTTTCCGTAGTCTTCCATTTCTTTTTCGAGCTTGGCGGCGCGTTGGCGTTTTTTCTTGAGCTCCTGGTATTGCTCGTGGCGCGTGGCTGCCGGGTTCTCGATCGTTTCGAGCTGCCGGGCGCGTTCTTCCGGCGAAGAAGCGCCGCCGAGCGATTCACGCAGCGTCCACACGTATTCTTCGTACGTCCCCGGATAACGCCTGACGTTCCCGTCGGAGACTTCCAAGATCGTTGTGGCGAGCAGGTTCACGAACGTGCGGCTATGGCTCACGAAAAACACGGTGCCGTTCCATTCCCGCAATGCATGGCCCAGCGCCTCGGACGTTTCCATGTCGAGGTGGTTGGTCGGTTCGTCGAGCAGCAAGACGTCGGGTTTGCCGAGCAACATGCCGGCGAGTTGGAGCCGCGCACGTTCTCCGCCGGACAAGACGGAACACGGCTTGGCCAAATCATCAATCGAGAACAAAAAACTTCCCGCCATGCGCAAGACGTCTTCTTGCAAGAGCCCACCGGCCATCCGCGCAAGATAAGTGCCGACGGTCTCTTGTGAGTTGAGGGATTGGTGCACGAGCTGTGCAAACGAGGCGATGGTGATGTTATGCGCCCAACGGACATTCCCAGCAAGCGGCGCAAGTTCGCTGTTGATCGTCTTGAGAAGCGTGGATTTGCCCTGGCCGTTTTCTCCCAAGATCGCGATGCGTTCGCCACGTTCAAATTCGACGTTAATATCATGCGCCACGACGTGGTCGGGATAACCGATCGACAATCCTTGCAGTCGCAAGATCGTGCCTTTCTTTTCCGCGATTGGCGGGATGCGGATGCGCGCCGTCTTGAGCGCTTCGCCGATGTCGATCTTGTGCAACTTCGCCATGCGCTTCAACCGTTCTTGTGCTTGCGTCGCTTTGCTGGCTTTGGCGCGGAACCGGTCGACGAATTCTTGCATGTGCTTCTGTTGGCTCTCGATCTTGCGGTTGTAGCGTTTGGCGCCTTCGATGCGCGCTGCCTCAGCTTCCAAATAACTTGCGACATCACCATCAAACGAACGGACTTCGCCGCGGTCCACGTGGATCGTCTTGTCGCACGTACGTTCCAAGAATTCCCGGTCGTGCGACACGATGATCCATGCGCCGTTATAGTCTTTTAAGAATGCTTCGAGCAAGATTTGCGTATTCAAGTCGAGGAAGTTGGTCGGCTCGTCGAGCAACAGCAAGTTTGGGTCATTCAACAGCATGGCTGCAAGCTTGACGCGCATCTGCTGGCCGCCGGAAAGCGCCAGCACGGGGAGCGCGAGTTTCTCTTTCTTCAGCATGAACCGCCCCGCGATTTTTGCGCATTCCCATTCCGGTTTTGCGCTTTTACGTTCGAGGTAGGCAAGCACGGTTTCGTCTGGGATGAAATCATCCTTCTGCTCGACGATGCCAAGACGAAGTTGCGGCATCTTTGCGACCTCACCGTTGTCCGCGTCTTCCGTCCCGGCGATGATCCGCAAGAGCGTCGACTTGCCTGCGCCGTTCCGTCCGATGCAGGCGATGTGTTCATGCTCGGCCACGCTAAAACTCGCGTCCGATAAAACGCGCGTCAGTCCGTATGTTTTGGACAGGTGGTTGACTTGGAGCAAGGTCGCCATCAGCGGGAGAATCGCAGGGAACGGCGAGAGCGTCAAATGGGTGGTATCATCCCGGCATGGCCATTTTCTACACGCGCACGCAAAAAGGCGACAAGGTGATTTACGCGCCTATCGGCAAACGCGCAGCCATCCTTGGGTATGGGTGGTTCTTGGTGATTGTCGTCACCGTCTTCATCTACCAAATCAATCCTGAAAACGTGCTGTATTTCCTGCCGTTGCTGGCTGCGGCCATCCTCTTGCTCCTCATGCCCAGCATCGTCAATTGGGTTGACGGTTTGCCATCCTGGTTCCCGATCAGCATGAAGCGCGACGGCTTTAAGGTTTTCCGGTTGTCCTGGGAAGGGAAAGAAACGGTGGTCAGCGCCGAAGACGAAAAACGCTATAACGCGATGCCGAAGGTGAGTGCATGGTTTTACGTGACAGTGATTTCTTTTTTGGTCCTGTTCTCGCTGGCACTGTGGTATTGGATTTGGGTCCGGACCTGATTTGATGACATGGGACAGTTTCTCCTCACGCTGCTCGAAGCCGTCTTGATCCAAGCGGTTGTGCTCTTTGGCTTGTTCTTCGTCTTGGGGTACGTCTTGTCGAAATTGCAAGGATGGACGCAAGAAAATTATTTCCGCTCGGTCGGTTGGAAAGGGATCTTGTGGACGGCGTGGATCGGCACTCCAGTGCATGAGTTGTGCCACCTGTTGTTTGCGTTGCTGTTTGGGCACCGCATCGTGCGTGTCCGTTTGTTTGCGCCCAACCGCGAGACAGGGGAGTTGGGCGAAGTGCAGCATTCGTATAACCCGGGGAATTTTTACCAAGTCGCCGGTAACTTTTTTATCGGTGCGGCGCCGACCATCGGCGGCGCGTTCGTGCTTGGGCTGCTCGCCTATTTTTTGCTCCCGAACGGCAAAGAGCTGTTGCCGACCTTGGCGTCCGGAAGCGCGTCATTTCCGAGTTTCGTTACCGGGATCTTTTCAGTCCTCGCAAAAATCTTTGCGCCGCAAAACTTTCAGTCCACGGCTTTTTGGATATTCCTCTACATTTCGTTCTGCGTCTCGTGCCACTTGGCGCCGAGCAAGGTTGACCGCGGGCAGATGTGGGGCGGCTTCGTGTGGCTTTTGCTGTTGCTCGTGGCGTTCAACGTGGTCGGGCTGTTCTTCCGCTATGACCCGTCCACGTTGGTAGTCAGCTTCGCGACACACGTGTCGTTGCTTACCGCGTTGTTCGTGTATGCGATCTTGATTTCGGCCTGTCATTTCTTGCTCTCGTGCCTGCTCTTGCTCGTCTTTCGTCGGCGTGAACCACGCTAGGCTGGCCCCTCTTCACATTTCCGCCCGGCGCGTATACTCGCCAAATTGCCTATGGAGCAGGAAATGAAGGCAAAACTGGCGTCTCGCATCGCCCAATGGATGAAACAGTATGCGGCAGCGTTGTCGCTGCCAGTGCTTTTAGCTCTGCTGTTTGCCCTGCAGAACGCCGCGTTCAACGCTTGGTTGCACGTGGTGCCGGAGCTGTACCGGCGCATGTATGCCGTGACATTTGCGCTCGGCGTCTTGTTATTTGCCCCTGCCATTTTCATTCGTCCGCGTTGGCGCTTCGCCTATTTGGCTATCGTGTCGGTGCTCGCCTCAGCGCTCCTGACCGCGGAATATCTCTATTTTTCATATGATGGGGGATTCCTCCAAATTTCGAGTTTCCAGCTGACGGGGGAATTGAGCGCCGTCGGTGGGACGGCATTGCGTTTGCTTTCGCCGCGGATCGCATTTTTTTGGGCGGGCCCGGTGCTGGTGCTCGGCGCGTGGCTCATCATGCGTTGGCGCAAGATCCTGCATGTGAAACTTGCCGCGTGGGAAAAGGTGTTGGCTACCGTGCTGGTCTTGGCCGCGGTCTTTGGCGGTTATGGCACGTTGTTGGCATCCGAGAAACGTGACGCCGGAAATGAAACACAGTTGTATAGCATGGAATATGACCTCAATAGCCTCGTAGGAAAGATGGGGATCGCGAATTTCTTTTTGGAAGACGCCGCCAAGCGCGTGCTCACGAGCGGTGACGTGACGGAGGCGGACAGGACGTTCGTCGAGCAATGGAGTTCGGCACGTCCAGCGACGACGTCGACGGCTGCAAGCACGTTCGGCCTTGCCAAAGGCCGTAACCTCATTTTCATCCAAGTCGAGTCGCTCGAGAATGCGGTGATCAACACCAAGCTCGGCGACAACGAGATCACGCCGAACTTGGACGCGCTCGCCAAACAAGGCCTGTATTTTTCCAACTACTATTCACAAGTCGGCATCGGCAATACGGCGGACGCGGAATTTTCGACGCTGGATTCGCTCTACCCATTGCCCGACAGCGTGGCCTTCGTGGACCACGCGCAAAACCAATACGCCGCGCTGCCGCAACTCCTCGCCAATAACGGCTACGGGACGTACGTCTTCCACGGCGATGTCCCAACTTTTTGGAACCGTGCCAATATCTATCCGAACTTGGGGTACCAAACGTGGTTCATGAAATCTGACTTCACGAGCACCCGTCCGATCGGCATAACTGGCCTCGGTGACGAGGACTTGTTCAACCAATCGTTGCCACGCATCGAAAAATTGCCGCAACCGTTCATGGCGACGCTCATCACGCTCAGTTCACATACGCCGTTCATCTTGCCGAATGATTTGCGCACGTTGCCGATCCCGGCGAATAGTGGGTTAGATGATACACAGCAGCAATACCTCGAGAGCGTCCATTATGCCGACCAAGCCATCGGCGACTTCATCACCCAACTCAAACAGACGGGGATTTATGATCATTCCTTGATCGTGATTTTCGGCGACCATGGGAGTTACACAGGCATTAGTAGCGCACTCCACGCCGAGAGCAACGATGTCGCATCAATGAACACCAGCCAAGTCCCGCTGATTGTTCTCGCACCTGGAACATCATTGCAAGGTGAACGAGCGATTCCTGGGAGCCATCTCGATGTCTATCCGACGGTCGCTCACTTGCTCGGCATCAACACGCCGCCAAGCGCTTTGGGCCAAGACTTGTTGGCGACCAAGACGCCGGTCGCGGTGCAACGCAAGAGCGGCACCGGCGGCGTGAGCGCGATCCTCTCGTCTTCCGTTGATTATGTTGCGTCGGCTGACGGCGTCTTTAAAAACGGTTCATGTCTCGCATCCGATACGCGCCAACCGGTCGCCATTAACCAATGCCAAATGCTATACGACCAACAGTCGGCAATCCTGCGCGTGTCGGACACGGTTGTGCGTGGCAATATGCTTGCCACGTTGTTGGCCCATGCGGCGACGGCACGGAGCATCTCATCTGCGACCTCGTCGCGGACAACACCATAAGCGTATGGAATTTACCGTCATCTTACTTTTCCTCTTGTTCCTGGTGTTGCTCTTCACTATTGGCCGCGCCAAAGGGTTCCGTGCCCTGTTGTCGTTTGGGTTGACGGTCTTATTGTTCATCGGCGTGATCATTCCGCTAATCGTCCGTGGCTTTGACCCAGTGGTTGTCGTGCTGGTTTCCGCCGTTCCGATCTTGGCGCTTATCATCTATTTCACCGAAGGCTTTAACATCTTGTCACACGTCTCGATCGTCGCCACGGCGCTGAACTTTGCTGTCATCAGCATCTTGATTGAGTTGTCCGTATGGCTCGCACATTTGACTGGCTTGGTATCTGATGTGGCGAGCACGGTGGGTGCCAGCGGGATTGATGCGCAAGAGTTGCTCATCGCCGGCATCATGTTGGGCACGCTCGGCGTGTTGACGGAGATGGTCGTGACCCAAGTCGCGACGGTGTTTGAGCTCGCGCAATCAAACCCGGTTGAGGATCCGAAAAAACTCTATCGCCAAGCCTACAACGTCGGCATGGCGCATGTCGGGTCGATCATCACGACACTTTTCCTCGTCTACGCCGGCGTCTCGATGCCGCTGCTCGTCATCTTCATGGGCGAACATGGGAGCTTGGCGCATGCGCTGAATTACGAACCGTTGGTCGAAGAAATCATCCGCACGCTCGTCGGCACGATCGGCTTGGTCATCGCCATGCCGATCTCGACCCGGGTCGCGATTTGGTGGATCAAAAAGAAGGCAGTGTGATAGAGTCCGTGCCTATGGAATGCGCATTATGTACCGCCCAAGAAGAAGGCTACCGTATCGTCTATAAAGACGAGTACGTCGTCGTGATGGTTGTCCGCGAGCCCATGAAACTTGGCCATGTCATGGTGCTTCCCATCCGCCATGTGCGCGAAGTGGGGGAGTTGACGCCTGTCGAATCCGTCGCGTTCCTCCGTACAGTCGATGCCTGCATGCACCTGATCGAACAGGAGTTTGAAGATGGGCCGATGTGTTTTTTGAACGGCTGGAAATTCCGCACGCAAGAGCACGTCCACGTCCATGTCTTGCCGTGCAAAGAAGGCCAACGTGAATTGGTTGCGACGAACGAGGGGATTGACCCGCGTCCGGTCGTATCGCACGAGACGCTGGCCAACATGGCTGACCAGATGCGCCCATTGTTTAAGCTGGAGTCGTGACGTGTCGTGCGTGTGTTATGCTGTAACCCATTATGGGCCTGCTTGTCCTTGTCCGCCACGGCGAATCGCGATGGAATGAAGAAAATAAATTCACCGGTTGGGTGGACGTGCCGTTGAGCGACCGTGGCATTGATGAAGCAGAGCGCTGCGCCGTCCATTGCCGCAAGTATGATTTTGACCAGGCGTTCACGTCACGCCTGGAACGTGCGCAAGATACGCTCCAAATCATCTTGAGTGACCAAGGCCGCACGGGCATCGTGCAACATGTCGGCATCAACCCGATGTATCGGCCGTGGATCAAACAATCGAACAAGTTCGACGGCGACTTGCCTGTCCATACCAGTGAAGACTTGAACGAGCGCTATTACGGCTCGCTCCAAGGCATGGACAAATTGGATGCCGAAAAACGGTTTGGGAAAGAAAATGTTTTCTTGTGGCGCCGTGGCTATACCGAGCAACCCCCAAAAGGGGAGAGCCTACGCCAGGCGTTTGAGCGCATCATGCCGTATTTCAAGCGCCACGTATTCCCGCGCGTCAAACGCGGTGACCATGTCCTGATCGTGGCGCATGGCAACACGCTGCGCGCCGTCATCAAGCACCTCGAAAAATTGAACGGCGAGGAGATCGCGGACATTGATTTCCCTGAAGCGCGTCCGATCGTCTACCGCTATTCCAAATCAGGATGGAAACGCATCGAAGGGGAATACCAGAAGAACCGCCCGCTGCGTTGAGTATGAAGAACGTCTTGCTCATTCCATTCCTCGCGCTCGCGCTGTTTGGCGCTGGTTGCGCATCCATAAACCCGACGCCGAGCGCATCGGCTGCTTCGTCTTTGTCTCGGCGTATTTCGTCCGCCGCCTCGTCAACGTTGGTCATCGAACCTGATGCCGGTGTCGCGCCGGTTATCTCGATGATCCAATCTGCCAAGAAATCCGTTGACCTCGTGATGTATGAGCTGGAAGACACGCAGGTCGAGCGCGCACTCGTCGCAGACCAAGCACGCGGCGTCACGGTTCGCGTGTTGCTCAACCAGGGATATTTTGGCGCGCAGTCCAAAGACAACGTACCAGCGTACCAATTCCTCTCAACCAATAAGGTCGCGGTCAAATGGACGCCGTCGTACTTTGCATTGACGCATGAAAAATCGCTGGTCGTCGACGGCTCACAGGCACTCATCATGACATTCAACCTCACGCCGCAATATTATTCCTCAAGCCGTGATTTTGGGTTGGTCGATGATGATCCGAAAGACGTGGCCGCGATGGAGTCGACGTTTGATGCGGACTGGAAAGGCACGAAAATCGCGTCCGCCAATGGCGACGATCTTGTTTGGAGCCCGGGGTCGGAACCGCAGACCGTGTCGGTCATCAATAGTGCGACATCATCGCTCGACGTCTATAACGAAGAGATGTCAGACAAGCGGATCATCAGCGCGCTCGAAGCGGCGGCCAAGCGTGGCGTCACGGTCAACGTCGACATGACGGATTCGAGTGATTGGTCGTCCGCGTTCCAAGCGCTGACGTCGGCCGGAGTCCACGTGCGGACGTATGCCGCCAAGGCCACGCTCTACATCCATGCCAAGATGGTTTTGGCTGACGGGAAGACGGCGTTCGTCGGATCTGAAAATTTTTCCGCAACATCGCTCAACCAAAACCGCGAGCTCGGCCTGGATGTATCTGATCCAAAAGTCCTGACGTCCTTGCTTGCGACCTTCAATGCAGATTGGTCTGTCGCAACGCCGTTCGGGTCAAAAGCGCCGACGCCGCAAATGCCGGCCACGACATCTACGACTGCATCACCAATGCCAACAACGTCGACAAATTCAACCATGGTCAAGTTGAGCACGACTGGCATTTGCCACGTGCCGGGAGATTCATCGTACGACCAAACGACGCATTTTACGTCCTACGCAACCCTGCAGGACTGCCTCAACGCCGGCGGCCGCGAACCAAAGAATTAGGGAGGTTGACGTAACGGTTTTCGGTGTTCCCAGTATATGGAATACTGGAGGTACGTTTATCCACCTATCCCATTAACGCACATGAAAAAACTCCTATTTGCGTTGGCCGCGGTGCCACTTTTGGCCGCAGGCTGCAACAGTTCGACGTCGGGGAGCGTGTCGGTCCAACCGACCGCACCGCCAGCCGTGACCCAACCCACCCAAACGCCGCCGCCGTCCGACAACACGCAAACGCCGCCGCCTGTCCAGAGCAATGTCCAAGTCAATTCAGCCGCCGATGCGCTCGACGCCCTTGATAAAGGCGCGGCCGACGAACAGGCGAAAGCGTCTGCTGGCGATGACACGGACTTGACCGCATCTGATTCTGCCGCCGTGAACGGTTTGTACGGCGCAACCAACGGCTACTAAACCTATGAACAAACAACTTGCAACAACCCAAGCGGTCATGGCAGTGACGCTGGCCGCGACGCTCTTGTCGCCAGCCCTCGTTTCCGCTGCCACGGTCAACGCCGATGTGATGGCTGGCATGGACGCATCCGGCACACCGGCGGTCCGTATCGCGGCAGATTTTTGCACCAACCTCACGACCTGGAATTCCACGGTCGATGACCGTTTGACCGCCGCGCAAGCCACCTTGGCGACGCGCCAGTCGGACCTTACGACCGCCGTCCAAGACCGCAAGACCACCCGCGGCCAAGACCTGACCGATTTGCGCACGCAGCAAGATGCGGACCGCGCCTCGATTTACGCGCAGTTGGCGGTGAAAGCAACGACCGACAGCCAGAAGCAAGCGCTCGCCCAATTTGAAACGACGATCGACGCTGCTATGCAGGCGCGACGCGCATCCGTTGATGCGGCACTTGCAGCTTATTGGCAGGGCATTGATGGTGTCCTGGCTACGCGCCAAGCCGCCGTCCAAAAGACGGAACAGGATTTCTCGACGTCCCTCCAAAGCGCGTTTTCGGCCGCGACAAGTTCGTGCAATGCCGGGACCAGCGGTATCGCCGTCCGCACGACGTTCGGTATCGCCGTCCGCACGGCGGCCAGCACGTTCACCCAAGACCGGAAGGGGATCGACAAGGCCGGGCCGCAAATTAAAGCCTTGGCGCAAACCCGCAACCTTGCCATCGCAAAGGCGATCGCGACCTTCAAGACGGCCGCACAAGCTGCGGAAGCGCAATTGAAGGTGTCCTTTGCAGCATCGGCGTCCGCCACGACCAACTAGAAGTCTGTTATAAGAAAAGCGACAAAAAACCAGGCTGCCACGTGCAGCCTGGTTTTTTATGCTTCCCTTCGGCTTGACGGGGGATGCTTTTTCTGGCATATTGGAGGGGTTCGATGTTCATTCGCCAGGCAACCACCAACAACCCTTAGGAGGGAACGATGATCAGCGAGAAGTTCGTCATCTCCAAAATCGAACGGAGTGTCCGTCCGGTCATCCTCGCCAAGTTCGAGCTCACTCCCACGGGGGAGATCGTCTTCAACCGCACGTGCGGTGACCAAGACTTCGTCGACGCGCTCATCGCGCAAGGCGTCCGCCTCATGACGGACGACGGCGTCATCCGTTACGTGAAGCCCGACCAAGGCGCCGCGTTCCGCGATGCCTGTCTCGACGCCTTCTGCACGCCCCCACTGGCGTGCAACGACGAGGCGGACCTCGAACGCGTGAAGCGCCAACTCGGCGCCCAGCTCGCACACTCCGCGGCATGAACCATATGCCGTCGCACAACCTCTCCGGCCGCTCCCTTGTAGGGTGCGGCCTCTTCTTTCCACCCGTATTTGGAGGTGATCGTGCCCCGTAGCCGGCCGCCGCTCCCGTACCTGTTCATTGATGATGAGCAGCGTACGCTCTCTGAGATCGAGCGCATCCTGTCGGAAGGCGCGTTCCGCGAGATGTTCCCCGCCGTCGTCCGCCTCGGGCAGATCGGCGACGGGAACAAGCGCCGACCGACCATCCATGAGTTTACCTGCGAGATGGAAGGAGGGTTGTTGGCGGTGTTCCGTGCCGACGAGCACGGGATCCCGCAGGCGTATTCGCAGGTGCCGGTCGCGAGCCATTCGGCGCGCCACCATGGGGCCTTCGTCGCGTCACATAGCATGGGTGTCGACCTGTGTCCCGCATCGAGCCGGAGGAAGCACCCGACCCTCGGCCAGGGCACGCTCACGGCACTCATCTTTGGTGAGCCGTTCCTCCAGGTCGACATGGCCACCCACGGACGCAAGACTGTGGCACGCCGTGTCACGCGCCGGCCCACGGCCCTCGCCGAAGCCTACCTCTTCGACTACGCCGTCGGTTCCGGCCAACGGGTGGAATCCAGCTTCATCGTCGATGGTTCGGGCTTCGTGGTTTCGCAATGCCATCACGAGGCGTTCAGCTGGACCGAAAACCGCCGCCTCGAAATGGCGTTCCGCAATACGCCGCGCAGCGTTTCGCAGGCGTACTGGCACGCCTTCATCTCGCTCTTGTCCGGTCCTTACCGCGAACGCCTGGGCGTCATCCTGAAAGCCCTCGGCGCATGCGAAATGGAGACGTTCTTTTCCACGTACGACACGGTCTGCCGGAAGCGCCTCATCGGCGAGACGCAGATCGAGGTCGTCTGACTCTCGCGCCATCCTCTTGGGTGGCGCGTTTCTTTTTGCTAAACTTCTTCGTATGATTGTCAAACGCGGCAAAAAATGGTGCGTGCTGTCGGAGAAGACGGGGCGTAGCTTTGGCTGTTATGCCACGAAGAAAGAAGCGACGGTGCGCCTCGGGCAAGTCGAATTCTTCAAGCACGCCAAAGGCCGAAAGAAATAGGTGAGAGACAAAAACATCCCAGATGATCTGAGATGCTTTGTTGTCCTGTCCTGGTTTAGTAGTTGCCGGAGTCCGGGCTGCCTGGTGGCATCACGGGCGTCGGTACCGAGGTGCTCGCCGAGGCGTTCACGTCAGCGTCCATGCCCTGGTCAGATGAGCTGGAATCATCCATCTGCATCTCGCTTGTGCTTGAGGCTTCCTGCATCATGCCGTCGTTGGTTGGCGGCATGGTTTGGTCTGTCGGCGGCGTTGCCTGGTCTGTCGGCGGCGTGACGGAATTATCCGTGGTGGGCACAACAGGCACGGGTGACGTCGTTGACGTCGCAGAGCTGGCGCAGCCGGCTCCGAGCGCTGCCACAAGGGCAATCGGGAGGAGAATTTTTTTCATAGTCCGTTGAGGATGGCAGCCACGGTTGGACTTGTCTACTGTGGATATCTCGGCTAGTCGAATTTGAACGTGCCCATGATCAGCGTGAACAGGTTGTCGAGTCTCGTCTCATCAAATTCCATCAACCCATATTCCGGCGGGTAATTTTCCAAGACGCTGGAGTGGACGGAAAATTCGATAGCATAGCATTGTCCGTCATGGAGCGTGCGGTAACTCGTCAGGTCGTAGCGGTTCCCCAGCCCCGCATCGCCTGCATGGAAAATAGTGAACATCGTGCCGTTGATAGTCGTCGTCGAAACATCCGCATTTGGCGCATCGCTCACGTCCGGGATGAGGCAATCATGGACCGCGATATCATTCGCGCTGCGTCCGATCGTCATCCGCGCTTCGTCAAAGTTCGTCTGCGGTTCAAAGGCTTTGGGGATGGTCAGGTTGAGTACGTCGATCCCTGGCGCGTTGTTGGAATCCATCCGCCAGTCGGTCGCTGGAGTGTTGCCAAAGTTATCATCCACCGGAAAGTCGATGGGGGATTTGATGGAGAACCCGGCATCCGTGCGTTGGTCTTGCTGCCATGCGTCGACGTTTTGGTAATAGCTTGTCGTCGATGAGGTTGACGTCGGGGACGTTTGCGCGGTCGAGGTCGCCTGTGTCTGCGCTTGGTTGTTGGAACCAACTAATGTCGAAGGCGCTGCGCGTTGTTCGCCAACGGCAAAACCAAGGGACGCGAAGGCGAGGCACAGTAAGCTCACGAGCACGATATTCTTTGTCGTTGAGGGTTTGGGCATAGGTCAGTGCCAGTGTAGCTG
>JBAQQZ010000020.1:0-5301 GCA_049295615.1 Patescibacteria group bacterium | reverse complement strand
ATGTAGAACCGCGTCCCCGTGATGTTGGCGTCGTAGAGCGGCTCGAGCATCCCGACGAACGCATTCACGTTCGACGCCTGCGCCGCGTAGATCGGCGAGAGCAGTCGCCGCGCGAGAACGTGTGAGGTCGCCGACGTGAGCACGAACCGCGGCGGGACGTTGATCTTGATCCCGTCGATCGAAGTCTGCGTCGCCATGAGGCCGAAACCTTCTTCGAGCAGCGTGTTGGAGAGTGCGCCGCCCGCCGTGAGGTTCGCGTGCGCCGAGTTGTACACGTCCACTCCGTCGGCGAGATCCGGCCCGAGGCCCGATCCGGCGAGGATGCAGATCATGTAGAACAGCGCGTTCTCGCGATCCGCGATCCGCCGCGCGACCATCCCGCCGAAGTCGGTGAACGCCCCAACGTCGTCGTTGACGAGAACCTCCCAGAGCAGGTTCAGGATGCGCCCGTACTTCAGCGCGGTCACCGTCTCGCTCGATTCACCGATCGATCCCTCGGTGATCTCGCCGCCTTCGCCCACCTGGAGCGTGATCGGGAAGTCACCGAGCCGCACGAACTTGTGCGGGCGGTAGTCCCGGAAGTTGCGCTGCTGCGCGATCGCCCGGTACGACGGCATGGCCGCCACGTAGGCCGGCATGAGCGTCTTGTTCAGCACGTTGGCGAGGATGCCCGGGAAGTCCGGCGTCCCCATCGCGAGCTTGATGACCTCGTAGGGCGCGCGGAGCGCATCGAGTGCGCGGCCGCGCGTCATCCCGAGCGTTTCGAGCAGCGCGTAGGCCACCTCGGCCACGGAGAGCGTCGCGTACCGCTTCGCCGCCTCCTTCACCTCGGCTTTCTGGCCGCGTGCGGTGAGCGCGCGCGCCGCGAGCGCCTCGGACATCCGCTCGACCTTCCAGCCGATCGACTCGTAGTCCTGGCCGAACTTCAGCTTGCCGTCGATGTCGGGGGCCTTCTCGGCGAGGATCCGTCGCGCGTCCGCGGTCGCCACGTCGACCGAGCTGCCGAGCTTGATGTGCCGCTGCGCCCAGAGCTCGTCCATCTCGAAGTGGAGCATCAACTCGTGGATGCGACCCGAGCGCTTCGTGTCCGCCTCTTTGATGTCGGCGAGCTTGCGGTCCTCGCTGCGATCGTCGGGCGTGAGCTTCTTCGCCGGCGTGAGATCCTTCGAGAAGAGCTTCTCGTCGAAGTCGTCCTCTTCGATCTCGACGATCGCGTCGGCCTTCGCCTTCGCATCGATGCCGAGCTTGATCGCCAGATCGCACTGTTCCTTGCCGAGACTCTCGATGTCCGAGAGAAGGCGAACCTTGATCTTCATTGCTGCCCCCTTAGGCGCGTTGGCGGGAGCCTCGGCGCTGAAAGTCACCTCGCAGGGGAACCGTTCCGCCTGCTCCGAAAGTGCATGCGCGCCGGGATCGGCACCGATGGGCACCATCGACAGTTCCATCAATTCCCAGTCGATCGCGAGGAACTTCTTGATCGCGTCACCCTTCTCGGTGACCTCTTTCATCTGGTGGATGACAACGCCCATCGAGACGTTTCTGAGTATTCCTTTTTGGACATCGCGGAAGATCGGCTGGACATCTTCCCGGTCGCTGAACCGAACCGTCGCGACACCCTTACCATTCGTGACGCTCGCCTTTTCGACGACGCCGATCACGTCCGAGAGGCTCCAGTCCGAGTGCGCATTGAGCAGCGGTGCGCCGCTGTTCGCGCGATCCATTCGCGCCGCGCTCGCCTTCATCTCGAAAGCGAGCTCGATCGGGCCGTGCTCCCACGAGTAGCGGCGCACGTAGGCACCCGTGTAGAACAGAAGATCGACGGTCCGCTTCTCTGCGTCGAGCGTCGAAGGCTCGACGGAGGCGCGGAGGATCTCGCGCGGGAGTTCGGCTTTGATCTTCTTCACGCCTTCCTCCACGTCGAATGCATGTCTTGGTTCGCCTCGATGTAGAACGTCGTCGCGAACTGCTGGAACTCCTGATTTCGCAGCCCGACCTGCGGGTGCAGCGAAGTTCCCCAGTCGACCGTGAAGTCGCAGGTGTAGTCATCGCAGGCGTGCGGCGCGTTCGCCTCGCGCCATGAGCGGCGGAGGTAGTTGAACCAGAATGGACTCACCGGCGGCCACTGGTGCGTGAGGTCGCCGTAGGCGCGCGCGCTGGCCCAGTGCGGCGTGATGATCTCGGCGAATCCGCCCGGCTTGAGAATCCGGTACAGCTCGTTCGCGAACAGAATCCGGTGCGGTGCGGTCAGGTGTTCCACGAAGTGAGAGCTGAAAGCCTCATCTACCGAGTCGTCTTCCCACTTCGCCCATGAGCCCTCAAAGCGGAGGTCGGCGACCACGATGTCGGAGCGGCCGTAGGAGCGGACATCGACGCCGAGGAATCCATCTTTCGGGCGCGGTCCGCAGCCGATATCGAGCTTCACCATACGAATCCGTTCCCGTCCATGTGTCCCGTCTTCACCGAGCAGTCCACCGCGCAGCGGTAGCCGAGCTGCCTAGCGTTATGCCAGAACGCGAGATCCTGGCTCATCATTGGCTGATCGTGCGTTTGGAACAGCGGCCGTTCGAGCCGTGCATCGCGAAACATGGAAAGCCGCCAGATCGCAAAGCCCATGCCGATCGCGCAGCACTCGACGAGTTCCCCGTTGACCGGAGGCTGCGGCCGGAAGTTGAGAACCGGGTCTTTTGGATCGCCCCAGATTTGCGGCCAGCCGCCCTCTCCCTTCTGGAAGTAGAGGCCCGAGATCGCGTGGAGTTCCGGGTGCGCCTCCATGCGTTCGAGAAGTTTCAGTAGGCTGTTCGGCCGCGGAAGATTGTCATGCTCGACAGTGAGCATGTACTCCCAGTCGGAGAGCGCCGGCTCCGCGAGGATCCCCTCCACCGCGTTCGAGTACGCCTCGCCGACCTCCATGCCGATCGCGAGGATTCGCATCACTGGGTTGTTCGGCGGGCACGAAAGGTTCCAGAGCGAGAGGGCGACCTTCGCCGGGATCGAATCGCCGGACGGGATCACCATGACGATTCGCTGTCGCTTCCACGATCCGCCGGTGATCACACGCGAGCGGCCTTCGTCGAAGGCGCCGTTGTGGAAGCCGGCGAAATCTTGCACGACTAACGTCACGCGGCCTCCTCTTCTGGCTTGCGCTTCGTGTCGTCATCCTCCCTGACTGGCGCGTCCGGTGGCTGAGGCTGCTGGAAGTCCGGCAGGATGATCCCGCGCTTCTTGAACTCCGCGCGCTCCTTCTCGATCTCCGCGAGCACCTTGTCTGGATCGTCACCCTCGCGCCGGATCGTGTCGGACCAGCTGCGCAGCTTGCCCTGGATCGACGCGACCATCGCAGGGATTTCCTTCGCCGGATCGAGCAGGCCGAATCGCGGAGGCGTGAACTTTGCCGGAACGACCAGACCCGGGACCATTTCGGTGTCGCGAACGAAGCGGTTCCAGATCGGCCGGCAGACTTGCGGGATGACGAGCTGCCATTGATCCGCCTCGACCGATGCGCGGAACTGGACGAGCCCGCCGCGATGAGACGTGTACGTGACCTCGGACAGATCGCCCGTCAGAAGCTCGTATGGAATCCCCATGCCCGCCGCGATCGCGTGCAGCTCGACGCTGAAGAACTCGTCGTACCCTTCGCTCGGCTTCGGATCGAAGAACGTCGCGTTCTCGCCTGGCTTCAGGTAGTGCCACATCCCCGGCGCGAACTGCTCCGTCCTGCGCCCGCTCGCATCGACCTCGGTCGGAGCGAGTGCAGCGGCCGGCAACCCAACGGGGGTCGTGACTGCCCCGACCGAGCACGCTGCGATCTTCTTTCGCATGAGCTCGGCGTCGGCGTAGCCGTCGAGGTCGTAGAGCCGTCGGATAACCGGGGCCATCTCGGTCACGCCGGTTCGCTGGCCGGGCCGCTGCGCGCGGTAGTAGTGGATGATGTCCCTTGCGGGAACGCGGACGCTTTCGAGCGAGCGGTTGAGGATCGGGTTTCCGTCGCCCGGGTGGCCCGGGAAGAGCCAGTACGCTGTGGCTACATCGCTCTGATACTCGATGCCCTCGATGATCTCGCGGCCGTTGTCGAGTTGAGCATTGCGCGATGTATCGAGATGATCTGCTTCCAGCACCTGGAGGCGAAGCGGCGTTTCGACATCTTCCGGGAACGGCACGAATCGGACGAAGCACTCGCCGGACTCGATGCGGGCAGCCTCGACGAGGGCGTGAATCCCGTAGTAGTCTGTCCTTTCGGAGTAGTCGCAGCGATCTGTCCACGCCTCGAATCGCTTGTTGATTCGATCGTTGGCGCGAGCATTCGGACCGTCCGAGGCGGTGAGAATCCCAGTTCCGATCCGGTTCGTGACGAGGACGGCGATCGCCTTGGCTGCATACGGGTTGTCGCGCCGGAGCGCGTGCGCACGATCGCGTAGCGCGAACCGATCTCGTGAAATCTCGGCGTTCGCCGACGTTCCCGTACCGACGATCCAATTCTGTTCCCGCCGACTTTTCCGCGCGCCTTCGTATCCGAGAGCCTCGATCGCTCGCCGCGCTGCGATGCGGCGTGCAGCGCGCGCCGGCGACAGGTACGCGATCAGTCGGTCGAGCCGCGTCTCAGTCACGTCGATGCGCCGCGAAGGTGCTGCGGCCGCCCACGCTCACCGCGACCTCCGCCCTCATCATTGCCAGCAGCTTCATCATCTCATCGAGCGACTGGTACGTGACCGTCCGCCCCGTGTCGTATCGCACCGTCAACACGCCGCTGGCGATAGCCGCCTCGAGCGCGATGATCTGCGTTTCGGTGAAGGCCACCGCTCACCTCCAGAGCCAGCCGCGCGTGTCCCCGAGCCAACTGGAATCGCCCGATACGCGCCGCGCCGGACCGGACGGCACCGGAGCGGAACCGGGATCGACCGGACGATTCGGCTCGAAGATCAGCCGGCCCGGAAGCCTCGCGACCTCCGCTTCGAGATCGAAACCCATCGCGCGCAGTCCGCACAGCGCCGCGTAGGCGCCGACCGCGCAGTCGAGCCACTCGTTGCGCGCGCCCGCGTGCTTCTTCTTCCACACGCTGGCGGTGAATCCCTTCTTGTTCGTGACGAGCTCTTGCTTCTCGGCCGTGAGCGACTTCGCGCCGTCCACGGACATCGTCACCGGCAGATGGATGTACCCGGGCCCCGGCTCGACGATCGCGAGCCGCCCGTAGATCTGCGCCTTGCCCGCGTCCACGCGCAGCGGCCAGAGCGGGACTTTGCTGCTGATCTTGCTCGACTGGCGCGGCCAGAGATCGCCGGCGCCGGCCATGCCCTTCGTCGCGAA
>JBAQQZ010000019.1:0-29319 GCA_049295615.1 Patescibacteria group bacterium | reverse complement strand
ACGCCACCTCGACCGACCTCCACACCAACGAGAGTGTCGGCGTGTTTGGTGACCCCAATAACTCCGGCGGCATCGACGCCAAGCTTATCCGTATCTTCCCGTAACGATTTGAAATCCTTCCTATGTGGAAATCCCTTGCGAAATTCTTCTCCAAAAAATGGGTCATCGCACTCGGTGTGTTGGCCGTCGGTGGCGCCGTGTTTTATGGCTACAAGACCCATGCGCAAACGCAACCGTTGCGCTATGTCGTGACGCCAGCCACGCAAGGGACGCTCATCGTCTCTTTGTCCGGGAGTGGCCAAGTCGCCGGAGAGAACCAGCTCGATGTCAAGCCACAAGTCTCGGCCAACGTGACCCAGGTCTTGGTCAAAGTCGGCCAGAACCTCAAGGCCGGCGACCCGATGTTCCAACTTGACCCGACCAACCAGCTCAAGGCGATCCGCGATGCGACGCAGAGCGTGCATGATTCCCAGATCTCGCTTGCCGCGTCTGAATTGTCGTACAAGAAAGACCAAGAGCCCGCGGACCCGGCAACCATCCTGCAGGCGCAGGATTCGTTGAACCAGGCGCAACGGAACTTGGAAGAACTCCAAAAACCGCCGGATGCGAATGACATTTCACAAGCCAAGGCCGACGTCACAAGCGCACAGCAAAATGCCAAACTGGCTGCCGACGGCGTCACCCCACAAGTCGTGCGCGATGCCTATAACAACATCGTGCCGGACCTCAAGAACATTTCGCAGACGATCCAGCAGTCGTTGAATGATGCTGATTCCATTTTGGGTATCGACAACCCGACATCCAACTTGGCGTACGTCAATCTGTTTTCTGCGCTGGACACCAGCAAGAAGTTGAATGCGGACGATTCGTATCCCGCGGCAAAAGCTGCGGCGGCAGAGGTGGAAACGCAGACGGATGCCTTGCCGAACACGGATGCGGACCCGGCAGCCATCACTTCCGCCATGACAACGGTCCAGAACGCCCTGAACATCATGTCGCCGCTCCTGCAAAACACCTATGAGGCGTTGCTTGAGACGCCGACGTCTGCCGCGTTCAGCCAGAGTTCGCTGAATTCGCTTGAGAGCAACATGCAGTCGGACCACTCCAACATCTCGTCCAAGCTCACGACCATCGTCGACGAGCAACAGTCCATCACCCAGGCGCAAGATTCATATACGTCAGCGCTCGAAAACGTCACCAAGGCACAGACGTCGCTCGACAAGCTGATGGAACCCGCGGACCCGAATGATGTCGCCGCCGACCAGGAGAAGATCATCGAGGCGCAAAACGCGCTTGACAAGGCCAAGCAAGGCCCGGACCCGATCGACCTCCAGATCGCGCAAAACTCCATCCAATCGCGCCAGTCGTCTTTGGCCGAAACCGAGAACAAGCTGGCGGATGCGCAATCCTTGCTTTCCGAATACACCGTCCGTGCGCCGTTTGACGGCGTGGTCGCGGCGGTTGACGCGCAAGTCGCCGCGCAAACCGATGCCTCCCCGGCAGATTCCGGCACGGCGCTCGCCACCCTCCTTACGACCGACAAGATCGCGACCATTACGTTGAACGAAGTTGACGCGGCCAAAGTCGTAGTCGGCCAAAAGGCCACGCTGACCTTTGATGCGTTGCCTGACATCACGATCGCCGGCACGGTCTCCGAAGTCGACCAGATCGGCACGGTCTCGCAAGGCGTCGTGAGTTACACCATCAAGATCGCGTTCGATACTGAAGATCCGGACGTCAAACCCGGCATGAGTGTCACGGCCCAAATCATCACGGGCATGGCACAAGACACGTTGCTCGTCCCAAGCTCTGCGGTGAAATCGCAGGGGGGTTCAAGCATTGTCCAGGTCCTGACGGTCCCAGCCGGCACCAATACGGCTTCGGCAAATGGCATCACATCTGACGCGCCGCCATCGACCGTCGTCGTCCAGACGGGCTTGAGTAATGATAACGACATCCAAATTACCAGTGGCCTGAACGCAGGCGATGAAGTCGTGACACGCACGATTGACCCGAACACCGCAGCGGCAACGCCGGCAGCTTCAAGCAATTCCACGGCCGCGTTGCGTGGCCTCGCCGGCGGTGGCGCGGGAGGGTTTACGGGTGGCGGTGGGTTTACCGGCGGTGGCGTAGCCACGTTCCGTGCGGGCGGAGGCGGTGCTGCCGCGGGCCGCTAACCCTATGATCGACGTCAAAGACATTACAAAAGAATACATCAACGGCAAGGAGACGACGCGTGTCTTGAAAGGCGTATCGTTCACCATCAAGAAAGGGGAATTTGCGGCCATTATGGGACCATCCGGTTCCGGAAAGTCGACGCTCATGCATATCTTGGGCGCACTCGATACGCCGACCAGTGGCACCTATACGTTGGATGGGCAGGACGTCTCGAAACTCCAGATTGATGAGCTGGCCAAGATCCGCCGATCCAAGATCGGTTTCGTGTTCCAAGCCTTCCACCTGTTGCCGCGCGCCACGGTGTTGCGCAACGTTGCGCTCCCGTTGGTCTACGACAATGTCGGCCGCGAAGAGCGTGAACGCCGCGCCAAGTTGGCGTTGCTCGCTGCCGGCCTCGACGAGACGCGTCACCGCAACCTGTCCAACCAGTTGTCTGGCGGCCAGATGCAACGCGTCGCGATTGCGCGCGCCTTGGTCAACGACCCGTCCATCATCTTGGCCGACGAACCGACGGGTAACCTTGATTCCAAGACCGGCGACCTCGTGCTTGGAACGTTCCAAAAATTGCACGCCGAAGGCCGTACTATCATCCTGATCACGCACGAGCCCTATGTCGCGGAGCACGCCGAGCGTATCCTCGTCGTACGCGATGGCAACTTGGTCGAGAACCGCGTTAACACGAGCCGCCGCATGCAGCCAACCGTATGAGAATCACCGACCTGCTCGAAGAAATTTACCTCGGCGTCTCTTCCAACAAGGTACGCTCGGGTTTGACGATGCTCGGCATCGTGATTGGCATTGCGTCTGTAATCGCCATGTTGTCAGTCGGGCAAGGCGCGCAACAGTCGGTCGAGGCGAACATCCAATCGCTTGGCTCGAACTTGCTTGTCGTGATGCCAGGTGCGACGCGCGGCGTCGGCCAAGCTGTCAGTGCCGGCCGTGGTTCTGCACAATCGCTCACGGATGCCGATGAGACCGCGATTGAAGGCTTGTCCGGTATCGGTGCTGTCGACTCAGAAGTGACCAAGCGTGAACAGATCACGGCACGTGGCACCAACACCAACACGTCGGTCATCGGCACCTCGCCGTCGTATCCGACGGTGCGCAACGTGACGATCGCCGACGGGGCATTTTTTTCTGACGCCCAGGTGACCTCACGGGCCAAAGTCGCAATCCTCGGCCCGACGACGCGTGATGACCTGTTCGGCGTCGGGGCAGAAGCCGTCGGGCAGGCGATCCGCATCAACGGCATGGACTTTTCAGTCATCGGCGTGGCCGCATCCAAAGGCGGCACGGGCGTCTCCAATACGGACGACCAGATCTACATCCCGATCACCAGCATGCAGACGTTCTTGTCTGGTGGCACGACGTTGAGCTCGATCAGCATCCAAGCCTCGAGCCAGTCAGCCATGACGCAGGTCCAAAACGACGTCACCAACCTGCTCCTCGACCGCCATCACATTTCCGATCCCGCCGCCGCTGACTTCAACGTGCTGAACCAGTCAGACTTGGTCAGCACGGCGGCCGGCGTCGAGCAGACGTTTACCGTCATGCTCGCCTCGATCGCGGGCATCTCACTGCTCGTCGGTGGCATTGGCATCATGAACATGATGTTGACGACCGTCACCGAGCGCACGCGTGAGATCGGCTTGCGCCAGGCGATCGGCGCCGAGCGGCCGGAGATCGTCGGCCAGTTCCTTGGTGAAGCCGTCCTATTGACCCTCATGGGCGGCACGATCGGGATCATCATCGGCTATGTGGCGTCGCTCGCGATCGCGGCCTTCGCCAAGACGCCGACCGATGTCGCGTGGAGCTCGGTGGCGTTGGCGTTCGGGGTGTCGGCGGTCATCGGGCTGGTGTTCGGGTTTTACCCGGCACGGCGCGCGGCCGGCCTCAACCCGATTGAGGCATTACGTTTTGAGTAAGTCTTAAAAACCATTATTCTTCACTTCATATCCCTATGAAAGGTTCACACATTGCAGGCATCATCCTCGGTATCGTGATTGTCGGTGGCGGCGCGTTTTACGGCGGGACGATTTACGCCAAGAGCACGCAACCTGCGGCGCGTGCAGGCCGTACGGGCGCTGCCGGTTCGTTTGCCGGTCGCGGGACGTTTGGCGGCGGTGCGGGTGGCGCCGGCGGTGCCGCCGGTGGTCTCACGACTGGCACGGTCGCGTCGAAAGACGCCAACAGCATTACGGTCTCTGGCCGCGATGGCAGCTCGAAGGTCGTCTTGTACTCAACCTCAACCACCATCGGCAAGATGACGGCCGGTACGATCGATGACGTCACGCAGGGCGCGAACGTCACGGTCATGGGAGCGGCCAATTCGGACGGCAGCATCACTGCAGCTTCGATCCAGTTGCGCCCGGCCATGCCGACTGGCGCGCCTGCGTCTGGCAGTGGCGCACCGGCAGCAGCTCCGAGCAACCAGTAAGGGCGTACGCGTTAAAAACGGCGGCCCATAGCATCGGGTCGCCGTTTTACGTATACTTTCGCCATCTATGAAATACGCTCCACTCTACATCTTCCTTGCCTTTGTCGTCGGTGCCATCGCCGGCGGGTTTGTGGTGCATTATGCCATCGGGACGCAGTTGATCATCGAACAAGTCCCGGCAACGAGCGCCACGGATACGGCACAAATACCCATTCAAGTGCCGACGGCACCCGCGACAACGACGACGGCCGCGTGCCAAGCGTTGACGGTGCTTGAACCACAACCAGGCGCAGGCGCATCATCGCCCATCAGCGTGCGTGCGATCGTCGACAACCGGAACTCCAGTTGCCATTGGACGGTCTTTGAAGCACAGGCCGGGAGCGTCGTATTGCAAGACCCTGCCGGCAACATCCTCGGCCAAGCGCCGCTCAAGACGACAGGGGATTGGACTTCGAGTGACCCGCTGGAATATGACGCAAACGTCTCACTCTCGAAACCCTACACAGGCGTCGCGTCGCTCGTCATTACGGAAGAAGACCCAAGCGGAAAGCCAAACCCGCAAACGGTATCCATCGGCATCAGCCTCAATTAAAAAGGGTACCAAGCAGGCAAACGGCGGGAGTGGTACGATACGGCTATGGAGGAGCCGTCGCGCGTACCCACCCGCCGTTTGCGTTGGATGGATGCCGTTTGGCCTGCGGCCATCTTGGTTGCCGCGGGAATTGTGGTCGGCGTGCCTGTGCACGCGCCGTCTGCACCGTCCGCCATCCCACCGACCGTCTTGAGCGTGCCGTCTTCGACCCCAGCCGTCTTTGTTTCATCGACAGTCCCAGTCGTGGACGCCTCACAAAGCGCTTCGACCACCGTCGTGCATGTCCCAATGCCATCTGAAGTCCGTGGGATTTATTGGACCGCTTGGACCGCCGGCTCACAGCACGGCCAAGACCTGCTGTCGTACATGACAAAAACCGGGCTCAACGCGGTCGTGATCGACCTGAAGGTCGATGATGGTGAATTGGCTTTTGAACCACATGATGCGTCATTGACGCCATACGTACAGAAATCGAAAGCCATGCCGAAGCTGGATGTGTTGCTCGCGCAGCTCGCACAAAAACACATCTACCGGATCGCCCGTATCTTCGTGATGCGCGATGGCGCATTCGGCACGATCCACCCCGAAGATGCGTTGCACACGAAAACCGGAGGAATCTGGAAAGACAACACCGGCACGCCCTGGCTTGATCCAGCTGCGCCAGCAGTGGCGCAATACGCATTAGCTCTTGGCAAAGAAGCCTATGCGCGAGGGTTCGATGAAGTGCAATATGACTACGTCCGCTTCCCATCTGATGGGCCGCTCACCGGCATCGTCTATCCCGTCTACGACGGCAAAGAGAGCAAGGTCACGGTCATGCAAGATTTTTTCAACACCGTCGGCGGCGGACTCCAGAAAGAACACATCCCTGTCTCATTCGACTTGTTCGGCATGACGTTTTGGAAGACCGATGATTTTGGGATCGGACAACGCTTGCAAGATGTCCTGCCTGTCGCGAATGCCGTTTCGCCAATGGCCTATCCTTCGCACTATCCAAATGGCTTCCAAGGCTTCGCCAATCCCGCCGACCATCCCTACGACATTGTGAACCAGACGCTGAATGAAGGTGCAAAACTGATTGAATCAGAAAGCTCTTCGACGAGCGATAAGACATTGCGTTCCACCTTCCGGCCATGGATCCAGGATTTCAATATCGGGGCGTTTTATACGGCGCCTTTAGTCGAGGCCGAGATCAAAGCCGCGCGAGATGCTGGAGCATCGGGGTTCCTTATTTGGAATGCGCGGAACGTCTATACGACGGCGGATTATCTGAAGAAATAGTGCTAGAATGCCCTCATGACCCTCTGGCTGATCATCGGTGACTTTGTCTACGTGGGGTTTTTGTTGCTTCTTCTCAAGCTGACGCGCCCGGCGTATTTGGCGTTCCGTCGGCGTCGATCTGGTTACGGCGTCGTCTTCAATAGTTCGACAGGGCTGCCTGAAGCGCTCGTCTCCGTCCGCTTGCGCGATTTGCATGGCCAGATCGTCCGGACTGTCGTGACTGACAAACATGGGCGGTACAAGTTGTCCGCGCCAAGAGGGGAATATTACGTGGAAGCGACGAAGCCAGGTTTCACCTTCCCGTCCCGCTATCTCGGCAAGGATAGCGCCACCGTTTACGACAACGTGTTGCCGGCGGCGCACGTCATCATCAAGGATTACGGCGTAATGACCAAGAACATCCCCATCGACCCGACGGGCTCTGGCGCGCGTTCATGGTTGCCAAAACGGCTGGTCCTGGGGAAGAATACGCAATACACCATCGCAGCTGTCAGCCCGATTATCGCCTTGGCAGTTGCTATCGGTTTCAGGACGTCGTGGTTCTTGTGGGCGGTCTTTCTCATTTACGCGATCGTGCTGATCTCTCGTCTGTTCTCATTCAAGCCCGCCACGCCGCCATATGGGACAGTGAGTGATGCCGAAACGAAACGCCTCTTGCCGCAGGTCGTCGTGCGTTTGCTGGATGCGCGTTTTAACAAAGTCCTGGAGACCCAAATCACGTCCGCCAAAGGCCGTTACGCGTTCGTCGTGAGTCCCGGAAAATATCGGATCTTGGTCAAAGGAAAAGGCTATAAGACGGTCATCCTCAACTATCCTAGCATCAAGCAAGAGGGGACATTGCTCGCCAAGGATTTGAAGCTTAAACAGCTCACGCCCAAAGAAGCCGAGGAGCAGTCAGCCGAACCAGAAGAGGAACTCCCGCCGCCTAGTCCGACAGCTCCGTCGGCTCCGATGCAATTGGATTGATCAACGTCGTCGTTTCCATTGGACTAGTTTTCCTGCTTCGATTTCTAATGCATCTGCTGGGCGTAATTTTGCGATTTGGGAACGTGACAGCAAAGGAATGTGTGCCACGTCACATAAGTAATTCGGCACCTCCCACACGTCTTTTTCTGAGGTCATCCAGTCAATGTTATCGAAACGTGAAAGGTCAACCGGCCGCGAATAAGTTCGGAGCGTCTTTTTGCCGTCGTTCGTCGTGTATTCGTGGAAGTACGACATGACAAGTTCACGCAATGTTCTGTAGACAGGTTCGCGATAACGCAGGACGGCATGGTTTGTCTTGGATACGGCTCCCCAACAACCGTGGTCTTGGAAGACGGCGATCACGTGGTCAAAATCCGTCTCCGTCGCTTCGAGATCGACGACGAGCGGTTTTCGTCCTTGGAGCCGGAAGGCCAGTGCCGCAAACATCGCGCCTTCGATGCAATGCGCCCGCCGTTCACGGAGTACGCGGCGCGGCGATAAGCAGGTGTCGCCTTCGGGCTCGAAGTTGATGGGAAAGGTTTCCAAAAAATCCTGGACTTTGCGCGGCGTGTCGAGGCGGCGGAGCGACTTCAATTCATCAGGCGTCAGGCCGAACATGCCGGCATGATAGCCTATCTCAAGTCGCGTAGGGCGTGGACCGTCTCGATTGCACTCATTCCGGCTTCGTAGCCTTTCTTTTTGCCGCCAACTGATCTCTTCTCAGCCTGCTCAAGATTCTCCGTTGTGAGGACGCCAAAAATGACTGGAATTCGGCTTTGGATTGCGATGTTGACTAAGCCGTTCGACACCGCGTCGGCGATGTAGTGGTCATGACGGGTGTCGCCTTTGATGATGACTCCGAGGCAGATGATCACGTCGAACGTCTTTTTTTCTGCGCAGGCCGCAGCGGCGACAGGGAGTTCGAACGAACCAGGCACACGCAGTGTCGCGATGTCTTCATCCGCCACCTTGGCCTCTTTTAAGGCGGCGAGGCAATCGTCAAACATCGCATCAGTGAGCGTTTGGTTGAAGCGTGCGGCAATGACGGCGACCTTAAGGCCGGAGCCATCAAGTGAGGAGAAGTTATTGGATTTCATAGTTTTATTTATGGGTTGAGAGATAGCGTTTCACGGTTTCAACGATCGCTTGCGTTTCAGGATCAAGTTCGAGGTTCACTTCATCGCCAACCGTTTTCCGCCCGAATGTCGTGATGCGCAGCGTTTCTGGGATCAAGTGGACAGTGAACCAATCAGGGCCGACGTCGACGACCGTCAAGCTGCAGCCGTCGAGCGCGATAAAGCCTTTCGGTAGGATGAAATCCATCCACGCAGGGTTGCACGACAGAGTCACGATCCGGTTGTTCGGGGGCGATTCGAGTTTGCTGATTTTTGCGACTCCCGTCACATGGCCTGACACGCGATGCCCACCGATTTCTTGCCCGACGCGAACTGAGCGTTCGATGTCGACTTCATCGCCAACCGCTAACGAGCCAACGGTTGTTTTGGCAAGAGTTTCGCCCATCACGTCGAACCGGACGCGCGATTCATGGATTTCAGCTGCCGTCAGACAGACGCCTGAAACCGACACGCTCGCACCAATTTGCAGGCCTTCGGCAAGGTCTTTCAAGTCGAACGTCAAACGCATCAAGCCTTCACCTGATTCAAGAGCGACCAGTGGCCGCATTCCTTGTACGATGCCAGAAAACATAAGGTTAAAATCCTCTTTTGTTTGCAAGAATAAGATCGTCTGCAATCTGCTTTTTCAGTGCGTCAACGTCAGTAAAGGGGAGCAGTCCTCGCAGTCTCTCAATCAGCTCTACCATCAGCTCACGTCCGTAGATGTCATCCGTAAAATTGAGGAGATGCACTTCGAGACTCGGCAAGCCATTCTCAAGCTGCCACATTCCGATCACCGCCAGCGCATTATGGGTAGTGCCATCGATTGAAGCCCGGCAACTCCAAACCCCATTTTCGGAGACATCTCCAGACTCATACGCAAGATTCGCCGTCGGGTAGCCGAGTCCGCGCGCTTCTTTTTTGCCTTCGACGACCGTGCCGATGTATCTAGCCATAGCTCGCGCAGCATAGGGAACGGCACCGAAAATGGCAAGCCTTTTCGGTTGACCTGCAGCCCGTTCCACGCTATCCTCATTCTCATATGTTGACCGAATTCGTATCGGTGCAATTGGGCCGCGAAGAGCTGAAAGAGATCCATGCGGCACTCATCCAGCGCGCCATCGTTGAAGACCAATTGCGCCGCGAAAAAGGGCAAGAAGCCCTTGCCGACCGTCCGCTCCTCCAAAAGCTTGAGGCGTTGCTTGGCGAAGACGAAGAACGCCTCCACATGCTCGACCACGAACTGGAAGACGAGCTGTGGGAATATGCCTGGTACGCCTTCACTGATGAATGGGCCTGGTTTCGTGCGAAGCGCGAACTCGAAAAAGAGCTGGGCGCCGATGCCACCAAGATGGAATCCGCGGCACTCGAGAAGCTGGTTGAAATCCGCTACACCAAGAACTTTGAACGCTACGTGGCCGAGCTCGAGATGATGGACGAAGTGAAGTCGAAAAAGCCGTCCAAACGGCAACCGAAGGCGCAGTAGTTTTTACGGGGAGAGCGACAGGCTGTTGCCCGTCACTTCCCCATATCCGGCGACAAAAATGGTCTTGGGATTCAGGCTGCCGACGGCAAGCGCGGCTCCTGCATATACGACAAAAAACGCGAAGACCAGGATGAAGAACCCGTTGTCTTCCTCCAAGATATCGTCAAAGAAATATTTGATCAGGAGCGCAAAGCCAAGCAAGCCGATCGCGATGATGACGGCCCAGGGGATAGGCATGTTTTGCCAGAGTTTTGACCAGTCGATATCCATTGCGAGCGCGATGGTAACACGCATTGCCAAAGTCGGGAATCTGGGATAGCGTAGGAGTCTCGTATGGCGAGTTTTTCGAGGGGTTTGGGCGAACAACTCATGTCCGCGGTGCGGCCGGTCAAGCTGCCGGAAGTGCCTGAAGGCGCGCGGATCAACGTACATGCGGCGGTCAGCCGTTTTTCGTTACTCTACGAGCGCATCCGGAACGCCGTTGACTACAAGGATGACCACTTGTTGCGCAAGGCGGCGATCACCCGCATCCTGAACCGCCAGCTCATCCTCGAACGCAACCCCGATGCGATCGCGCGCCACCTCGTCCGCGAATTGATCGCCGCTCGCTATTTGCCGAACGGCGAACTGTCCGAAAGCATCGCAGATGATGTCGCCGTCCGCATCCGCAAATATTTGGCGGTCGAGCGTTGCCGTGTCGGGTCGAATGCGCACATCGCCTGGTTGCGCGGTGTGTTGTCTGCAGAAATCGAAGAGTTGCTCGTCGACGCCACGCAACAAAAGGCGCTCGTCACGTTCTTGTACGAACGCTTGGCTGACCGTGTCAAAGTCACTGGGGCCGAGATGAGCGAGACGGATTTGCGTCTGCAAGTCTATATCGCGTGTTACCGCACGCTCCTCAAGGCCGATGACGAAGTTTTGGGATACAAGTTGCTTCGCGCGTACATGCCCGAATGGCTGCGGCCGTCGGAATGGATCGAACGGCCGCAAGCGGTCGCTGAGCGTTTGGTCGGTGTGGAGCGGCGCGTGCGTTTGAGCTTGACGCATCCGCTGGCTTCGAAGTTCCAACGCACCGTCAAGCCATGGGCTGTCGCGCTTAATATCTTGCGTGACGTGTTAGCGGAAAATGTGGACGAAGCCGGCGTTCTTCTCGAAAAGCCAGAAGCAATGCACGCCGCCGTCACGCGCATTGCTGAGAAACGCTATGAGGAAGCCAAGACCCGCCTGCGCCGTGGCGCCGCACGTGCAACGGTCTACCTGCTCATTACCAAGATGCTGTTGGCGTTTGCCATCGAAGTTCCGCTTGAATATTTGTGGTACCAGCACGTTGCCATTCCCGCGCTCGTCATCAATTTGCTATTCCCGCCGACGCTGATGTTTTTTGTCGGCTTGTTGATCCATGTGCCAGGCAAGGATAACACCGCGCGTCTGCAGGCGAACGTTGATTTGCTCCTGTCCGCGCAAGGCGTGCCGATGCGCGAAATCCGCGTCCCACGCAAGCATAGCTTTGCGGGTTCGTTCCTGTTGCAGCTGGCCTATGCCTTCCTCTTCGTCGTCATCTTCGGTGGCATTGGGCTGATGCTCATCGCCTTGCATTTTACCTGGGTCTCCGCGTTGATTTTCCTGTTCTTCTTGTGTGTCGTGAGCTTCTTTGCGTTCCGCCTGCGCATGAATGCACGCGAATATGTGATCGTTGAAGGCAAGGACACGCTTGGTTCGTTGTTCATGGATTTCGTCTCGTTGCCCATCCTGCGCGCCGGTCGGTTGTTGTCGCGCGGGATCTCGCGCTTGAACGTCTTCCTGTTCTTTTTTGACTTCTTATTCGAAGCCCCGTTCAAGATGTTCCTGACCGTGCTTGAGGAATGGTTTGCCTTTATCAAGGAAAAACGCGAAGAGCTCCAATAACGGCATGAAAATCGACCGACCATTCTTGCTCAAACTGGGCCTGGTACTGATTTGGATCGGTGTTTTTGTTTTAGGCCTCTTTTGGGTGCATTCACTTGGCATCCCGCTACGCAGCCTGCCGCACGTGTTGCGGATGATGTTGGTACGGATCGGTTGGTGGGGGCCAGTGTTGTTGCTTGGCCTGTATCTCATCCGACCGTTGCTGTTCTTCATCCCGGCAAGCGTCCTGACGTTCATTTCCGGCTCGCTCTACGGCCCGATCTTCGGGACGATCCTGAACGTCGTCGGTGACAACCTCTCATCTGCCGTCGCGTTTAGTTTGGGTCGCGTGCTTGGCCGCCGGTTCGTGAAAGAGCATGAAAACGGTTGGATTAAGAAGTATGACACGGTATTACGCGAAGAAGGTTTCTTCGCCGTCTTTTTCATGCGCTTATTCTTCTTTCCGTTTGATACTGTGAGCATCGGTTGCGGCCTGACGGGCATGTTGTTCCGCCAATATGCACTCGCGACATTCCTGGGCACGCTGCCCGGCACGATCACACTGACGTTGCTCGGCAACGCCTTCACGCAGCCTAAAGGGATCCTGACGTTCGCGATCCTGCTTGGTGTCACGCTACTGCTGCTGTTCTTTGCTCAACGTTCCACTTGGGTCCGTTCGCGCATGTTCCCCAAGCAATTGCCGCCTGAGAAGATCAAATTTTAACGCTATGTTCCATATGAATCCCAAACAATCATCAATTTCTGCCGCACGACGCGGAACCCTCGAAACGCCGCACGGCGCACTCGAAACGCCGTTCTTCATGCCGATCGCCACCAAAGGCGCGGTCAAGACGCTTTCGAGTTTCGACATCGAACGCCTCGGCAGCCCGATCCTGCTGTCGAATACGTATCACCTGTATTTGCGTCCGGGCGTTGATATCCTGAAGTCGTTCGGCGGTTTGCACAAGATGATGTCGTGGAACGGCGCATTGCTGACGGATTCCGGCGGCTACCAAGTCTTCTCTTTGGCCAAGATGCGCAAAATCAAGGAAGAAGGCGCGGAATTCGCCTCACACATCGACGGCTCGCGGCACTTGCTGACGCCGGAGTTGTCGATACAAATCCAGCAAGCCATCGGCAGTGACGTCGTAATGGTGCTCGACGAATGTACGCCAGCAGGAAGTTCGAAAGAGTATCTCGTCGATTCACTTGCCCGAACCGTCCGTTGGGCACAACGATCCAAAATCGAGTTCGAGAAGGGGAGAGCGGCTTCGAATAATCCAGGTGCTCAATTGTTTGGGATCGTCCAAGGCGGGACGGATTCCGAGCTTCGAAAGAAGCATGCCGAGGAATTGATCAAGATTGGATTCGACGGATATGCGATCGGCGGCCTCGCCGTGGGTGAACCGTTTGAAGATTCTTGCCGCACGGTCGAAGCCTTAAATGCTATCTTGCCAGCCGATAAGCCTCGTTATTTCATGGGCGGCGCGCAGCCCGAGCAGATCCTGGAATACGTGAAGCGCGGCGTCGACATGTTTGATTGCGTCTTGCCGACACGCAACGCCAGGCACGGTTTGCTCTACCGTTTTGTCCATGATGATTTGTCCCGTCCCGGCTTTTACGAGACCGTCCACCTTACCAATGAACAGTTTAAAGAATCAAAAGAACCATTAGTCGAACTCGTCGAGGGCGACGTTGTTTCGCAAGAACTTTCTCGGTACAGCCTCGGCTACATCCGCCATTTGTTCAGCGTCGAAGAAATATTGGCGCAACGGCTCGTCACCCTGGCGAACGTTCGGTTTTATTTGGAGCTGATGCGGCGCCTCCGGAACGGGATTGAAGAGGGTCGTCTCTAGATTTGAAGGCTGTTGACTTTTTGCTTATTTTGTGCTATTTTTGCGTCTCGCTGCGCAATTTTGGCAGCGTGCACATTGGACCCACACCAGAGAGGCAGAATGCAATTGATTGCCAGTTCGCCGCGTTCCAGCATTGCCCCCATGAGCCAGCCGGACATCACGTCCTACGCCCCCGCGGTGCTTCGCTTCCTTGACAAGAACCGTCTCGCCAGCCAGCGCTACCTGTCGGAAAACCCGATGCGCAAGCACTGGCTCTCGACGCACGACTTCCTGCCCGAGGCCGACATCTGCATCGACGGCCGCGTCCAGGACTTTTCCGAGGCCATGGGCATGCCCATGGGCCTGATGGAGCTCTACCGCTCCGCCGGCTGCATGGCCAGCTTCCGTAGCTTGAGCTATGCCCAGCGGACCTTGAAGGCCGTCCAGAAGTCGCAGGCCGTCGACCTCGACGGCGAGAAGCGCGCGATGGTCAAGCTCCGCATCCGGACCGTGCATTATTCGCACTCCCATCCCGACGTCCATTCCTGCGCCGCCTGGAACAACCGTACTGAAGACGCGGTCAAGGCGATGCAGGTGCATGCCGACGAGCTCAACTACTCGTTCCCCGGCAAGATGGTCGCGGTCGTGGCGACGGTGGACACCGACTTCGATGCCGTGACCCTCATCGGTCCCGGCGGCCGGTTCTCGGTCCGTGAGATGCTCGACGACCCGCTCATGAAGAACGGCCAGCGCCCAGAGCGCATCTGGCGCGAACTCATGCGCGTGTTCCCGCCGGACTGGGCACCGCTCCTGGCCCTCCACGAGCATGCGCGGGCGACCTTCCACAAGGAGCTCACTGAACGCCTCGAGGCGAACTTGCAGTTCGTGAACGAGGTCATCGCGTCCGAACGCCCGGTCGAGCTGCTCGAGCACAAGGAGACGATGCTGTTCGTCGGGCGGCACGTGGACTGGACCGGCGCGGAGGAGCACAACTCCGTGTTCCTGATCGACGACACCGGCGAACGCGACGACGTCCTCAACGATTTCGTGATCGCCTTGCGCTACGTGGCCAAGAACGCGATCAAGGCGGCCATCAAGGCCGATGACCGCAATTGGTCGATTCCCGTCATGGTCAACATCCCGCACGACGATGCCGACGACGAGGGCGTGACCATCGTTTACGCCCGCAACCTGGCCAACGACCTGCGCGACAAGCTCCATGAGGTCGCAAGCGATGTCGTCACCTGGCTGATCCATAGTGACAACGCGATCCCGGCGAACTGCATCCCGGATTGGATGTTCCGCCAGGTGCATGATTTCCGCAGCCGCGTGCAGTTCGTTACCTCGCGCAGTTACCGCAAGGACCGGCTCTTCCGCCTGTTCGAGTAGCATTCTCCTCTCAACGCCTTCGGCCCCGCCTGCACTCGCAGTCGGGGCTTTTTCTTTATTGCCTGCCCGCCGTCTGGAGGTTACAGTGGGCGCCATGTCCGACCTTCTGGAAGGCTTGAATGAAGCCCAACTTGCGGCCGTTACCCACGGTGATGGGCCGCTGTTGATCGTGGCTGGCGCCGGGACGGGCAAGACGACCGTGCTGACGCGCCGCTTCGTACACCTGCTCCACACGAAAAACCTGACTGCCGAGAACCTCCTCGCGCTGACGTTTACCGAAAAGTCCGCAAGCGAGATGGAAGACCGTGTTTTGCAGCTCTTGCCGAACGGCACCTACGATTTTTGGATCTCGACCTTCCATGGTTTTTGCCAGCGCGTGCTCGAGCGCTACGGCCTCGAAATCGGCTTGCCGACGAAGTTCCGTCTACTGAATGAGACGGATGCATGGCTTCTCTTGAAGCGCCATCTCCATGAATTGCCGCTCGACCACTATCGACCGCTCGGCAACCCGGTCAAGTTCCTATCTGAACTGCTCAAACATTTTTCGCGCGCCAAAGACGAGGGGATTACGCCGGAACGCTATCTCGAATTCGCCGAACACTGCGCGCTCGATGGCGACGCGGAATTCGTCACAGGCGAGCGTGCCCGGCTCAAGGAAATCGCGGACTGTTATTTCGCCTACCGCCGCCTCTTGCGCGAAGAAGGCTCGCTCGACTTTGGCGACCTGATCGTCGAGACGCTACGGCTGTTGCGTGAGCGTCCGCGCGTCTTGAAAGAATTGCGGGCGCAATTCCATTCGATCCTGGTCGACGAATTCCAAGACACCAACTGGGCGCAATACGAGCTGATCAAATTGCTCGCCGGCGAAGAAAAGAACCTGACCGTCGTCGGGGATGATGATCAGGCGATCTACAAATTCCGCGGCGCATCACTCGCTAACATCCTCCAGTTTCGTGATGATTTTCCTGAAGCCAAGACCGTCTTGCTCACCGAGAACTATCGGTCCTATCAAGAAATCCTGGACACGGCGTATGGCTTCATCAAGAAAAACGACCCGAACCGCCTGGAAGTCCGTTTGAAAGATACGGGCTTGTCGAAACGGCTCACGGGCGCGCGTGGCGCTGGCGGTCGCGTGGATGTCCGTTGGTACCGTTCGCTCGACGAAGAAGCGGATGGCGTCGCTGCACGCATCTTGGAATTGAAAGAAGAGGATCCCGCATTAACCTGGAACGATGTCGCCATCCTGTCGCGCTCCAACGACGGCGCCGAACCCTTCATTGCGGCACTCGAACGCCGTGGCGTGCCGTATCGGTTCTATGCGTCACGCGGGTTGTATTCGCAGCCGGTCGTGCTCGACCTGGTCGCCATCTTGTCGCTGCTCGACAAGAATAACGAGTCGCAGAACGTGTGGCGCGCGCTGACCGCGCCATGCTACTTGTTTCCGGCGCGCGATATCGCGGCGCTCATCCAATACGCCTCGCGCAAGGGAATCCCGTTATGGGAGTCCTTGCGCCAAATCCGGACGCTTCCAGGAACCGACGCCGAGACCGCCAAACGTGCCGAACGCCTGGTATCAAATGTAGAAGCGTTGGCCGAGACTGCGCGCCGCGAAAAGCCCCTGAAAGTCCTCCAACTCACGCTCGACAAGACGGGCTATCTGGCGGCGATCATGAAACTTCCCGAAGACGAGAAGATCGAAGCCATCAACCTGCTCAACTCTTTTGCTGACCGCATCAAGCGTTACGAACAATCCACACACGGCCCAACCTTGCGCGGTTTTCTTGACGAACTGCGGATCGAAGTCGAGAGCGGAGAAGAAGGTGCGCTGAACCTAGACCCCGACCAAGGCCCGGAGCTGGTCAAAGTCTTGACCGTCCATTCGTCCAAAGGCTTGGAGTTCAAACATGTATTCATTGTCTCGCTCGTCGACCAGCGCTTCCCAACGCGGCCGCGCGGAGAATCCATCCCATTGCCCGATGGCCTGGTCAATGAACGTTTGCCCGAAGGCGACACGCACCTCGAAGAAGAACGCCGCTTGTTCTACGTCGCCATGACGCGCGCCAAAGATTCGTTGACACTGACGGGCGCGGAATCGTACGGCGGGACGCGCAAAAAGAAGCCATCCGTCTTCCTCGGCGAAGCCAGTCTTGCGATTGCGCCATCACTTGCCGCCGCGGATGCCGAGCTGTTGTCCCTTGCGCCGCCGCCACCGTTTACCGACCAGGATTTGGCCGAACGCGAAGTTTTCCCGCTCAAAAAACGGTTCTCCTTTACCCAGCTCGCGGCGTTCCGCAAGTGCGCGCTGCAATACAAGTTCGCCCATGTCTACAAGATTCCGATCCTCGGCTCGTTCCAGAAGAGTTTCGGCCAATCCATCCACCTGACGTTCCATGCCATCCTGGCGCTGCATGTCGAACGCGGCAAGGCACAGCAAGGGGATTTGTTTTTGGCCGCCGCGCCATCAGCTCCGACCGAAGGGTTCCGCGTCACGCTCGACGAAGCGCTCAAGATTTTTGAAGAAAGCTGGATTGATGAATGGTTCCAGGATCGCGCGCAGCATGACGAGTTCAAGAAAGAGGGGAAAGAGGCCGTCAAACGGATGTATGAAACGTGGTCTGCCGCGCCGCCGAATGTCGCCTTCCTCGAGCAGCCATTTGAATGGCGCACCGGCGAGCGCTCGCTCAAAGGCGCTGTCGACCGCATCGACGCTCTCTCGACCGGCGGCTTTGCCATCTATGACTACAAGACCGGCCGTGGGAAAACGTCAGATGACCTGGAAACAGGGGACAAGGAACAGCTCTGGATTTACCAATTGGCGATGGAAGAGCGTGGCTTATCGATCAAGAAGCTTGCGTATGTCTACGTCCTGACCGGCCAAGAAGCCCAAGTCGATTTGCTGCAAGGAGAGAAGCGCGAAACCTTCATGCAAGATATCCAAAGCCGCATGGAGGAGATCTTGGCTTCGCGTTTTCCGCCCTCGCCTTCACCCTTCATTTGCCGCTATTGTGACTTTAGGAACATTTGTGAATTCCGCCGCTTATGAGTTTTGAACCGTTACGCCACATCCTCTCGCGCAGCATCAAGGCCAATCCGGCGTCGACAGATTTGAATGTCGCGCGTGTCATGGATGCGGCGCAGACCGTCATCGAGAAAATGTGGGGCGAGGAACGTGCGGCCTATGTCCGCGCGCTGTCGTTCCGCGAAGGAGTCTTGAAGTTTGAGACGACGTCGCCCGCAGCGAAACAAGAACTCGCGATCGACACCATCCGCCTCAAGAATGAGATCAACCGCCAACTCGGATCGCAGGCGGTAAAAACCATCACGGTCCAATCGAAAGGGTTTTGAGGGTGTGGTATCATGCAGTCGATCGCATGAGTTTTCGCGCTTACATCCTCTTCATGACGCTCTCGACGGCCGTCGCCTGGGTGGCCTGGTCTATTGTGCTGTTCAACGTCAACCCGGCAGAGACCAGCGTCTTTGGTTTTATCCTGTTCTACGTGACGCTCGTGACCGGCATGATCGGTTCGCTTTCGCTCATCGGCGTGTTTTATCGCGTCGTGCTGCTTCGCCGGAAAGACGTCATCTCACGTGAAGTCAAAGTCTCGTTCCGGCACGCGCTGCTTTTATCCTTTGTCGCCGTTTCGGCATTAGCCCTTTCGTCACAAGGCCTGTTGCATTGGTGGGTACTTTTTGTGCTCATTCTTGTCGTGAGCCTTTTCGAGTATGCCTCATTGCTCATCCAGCAATCGCGACGCGGGTAACCCACAAAAATCCCTTGCGTGATTCAGGACGCCGAGCGTAAGATGCAGCGGATATGTTGCCTTCTCTCTTCGGCCGATTTTCAAGAGACCTGGGGATCGACCTCGGTACGGCGAATACCTTGGTGTTCGCCAAAGGCAAAGGCATCCTGGTCCAAGAGCCGTCTGTCGTTGCCGTGAACATCCGCACCGGACAGATCCTGGCTGTCGGTGAAGATGCGCGCAACATGATCGGCAAGACGCCGCCGCACATCCAAGTCACGCGCCCGTTGCAGCGCGGCATCATCGCCGACTTCGAGGTCACCGAAAAGATGCTGCGTTATTTCATCGAGAAGATCCATCGCGAGAGTTCTGCCTTCGTCCCGCGGCCACGTGTCGTCATCGGTGTGCCGCTCGACGTTACCGAAGTGGAACGCAAAGCCGTGGCCGACGCTGTCATGTCCGCTGGCGGACGTGAGGTGTTCGTGGTCGAGGAACCGCTCGCCGCAGCCGTCGGCATCGGGCTGCCGATCACGGAACCCGTCGGCAACATGGTATTGGATCTCGGCGGAGGCACGACGGAAATCGCCGTCATTTCATTGAATGGCGTCGTCACCGCCAAATCCATCCCCATCGCTGGCGACGAATTGAACCGCAACATCATCCAATATGCCCGTGATGTCTTTAACTTGTTGGTGGGTGAGCGTGTGGCCGAAGAAGTGAAGATCGCGGCTGGCTCGGCGATGCCGCTCGCTGAACGCCTCGAAGTCCCATTGCGCGGCCGTGACCTGTTGTCCGGCTTGCCTCGCGAGATCTTGGTCAACGATTCGCAAATCCGCGAGGCACTGTCGCGCTCCATTAAGGCCATGATCGAGCACATCAAGTCGATCCTTGAGATCACGCCGCCGGAGCTCGTGGCAGACATCTACCGCCGGGGCATCGTGATGAGCGGCGGGGGATCGTTGTTGCGCGGCATTGACCAGGCAATCACGGATGGCACGGGGCTTCCGGTCCGCATCGCAGATGAGCCGTTGACGGCCGTCGCCCGTGGTTGTGGGATGTTGTTGGACAGTCCCAAATTGTTGGCGGACGTCGCGTTGCCGTCGACGGATCGCATGCGCTAATTTTTTTTCTGCTGCGGATTCCGTTTGGTGGATTGTCAACGTCCTCGCCTGAAAAAAATCACCTCGTGTGGCTGCCTAGAGGAAAGAAAAAATAGTGGTGACGTAAACGATCTCCATGAAACGCCGCATCCAAGCTCCGCTTCTCATTGCCGGCGCGATCCTCGCGGTGGTGTTGTTGCATGTGGCAGGAGTGTTGCAACCGCTCGAAAATGGTGCACGGATGGTCCTATTGCCCGTGGCGCAAGCATTTGCGGCTGTAGGTTCTGCGGCGAATGGCGGCGGCACCAGCGGCCAGACCGTCCAGGGCCTCACCAAACAAGTCCAGGAGCTCCAGTCACAGCTTTCGAGCGTCTCCGTTGATTACGTGCAGCTCCAGTCGTTACAAGAGGAGAACGTGTCGCTGCGGAAGGTTGCCAACTTTTTGAGTGACACCGGCTACGACCACGTGGGCGCGCGCGTGATCGCGCGCTCGACCGACCCGCAAAGTGCCTCCGTCCTGATTGACCGCGGTTCAAGCGACGGCCTCGAGACCGGCATGGCGGTGGCTGCCGAAGACGGCGTGTTCGTCGGTAAGATCACCTCGCTCAACGAACGCACGGCGACGGTCACCCTCGTCTCGGACGGGCAAAGCCGGGTGGCCGCCTCGCTGGCCGGGACGCACCAGTTGATCGGCATGGTCCAAGGGGAGGGGAATGGCGTGGCACAGCTGACGCTCGTGCCGCAAAGCCAAGCACTCAAGGCCAACGACATCATCGTGACCGCGGGAACGGAAGAGAAGATCCCGGACAACTTGGCGATTGCCATGGTGAATGATGTTGAAGGCAAGCCGACCGACCCATTCAAGACCGCGACCCTCGAACCGCTGGCCCAGGTCGACCAGCTTGATTTGGTCATCGTCTTGCGCCCGGCAGCGCTGCGCCCCAACTGATATGACCATCCGACGGTTGTTGCTCCTCATCGTCCTTGGCCTGCTGGCCGGGTTGTTTGAAGCAACGACGTCGACGTTATTGCCGTCGCCATTTTCCGCCTTGCGCCCGATTATCCCCGTGATCGTCGGGTTCATCGTGTTGCAACGTCCGGAAAGTGCGTATGCGTTTGCCGTCAGCGCCGGCGCCGCGATGGATTTGTTTACCGTCGGCCCGAGCACGTTGGCGTTTGTCCGACTGCTCCTGATCGCATTCGCGATCGCCGTCGTGGCCGAACGCGTTTTGACCAACCATTCGTTGTACGCCGCAATGGCATTGACCGTGTTGGCGCGCATCCTCGATTGGGTGTGGCTGTTTGGCGTGCAGGCGATTGTCCATTTGGAAGGTGTAGCGCGTGCCTTTGTCCCCGGATGGCAGGCGGCGCTCACCGTCCTGGCATTTGATGCGATGATCATCGTGGTCGCGTTCATCGTCAACCACGTGGTGTTCAAGCGTTTTGTCGCATTCCGCTTGGCGCGGCACTGATATGGCGAGCAACACCCCGCAACATGGCTTGTTCGGCTGGTCACGCGACGGCGTCGGGTTGAGCGTGTCGCGTTCGGATTCGCATGAGTTTGAGCATGAGACGTTGTTTGAAGACGACGTCACGTATGTGAAGGACAAGCGCGTATTCTTGGGCAGCGCGTTGCCCGCTTCCCGTTTCATCGTGGCCGCCGTCGTCTTGTTTTTGGTCGTCGGGACGTTGGTCGGACGCGCGTTTTGGATGCAGGTGGTGAATGGCGGCGTCTACCAGGCACAGGCAGAAAGCAACCGTTTACGGCATGACGTCGTCCCGGCCACACGTGGCATCATCCGTGACCGCAACGGCGTCGTGTTGGCCGAGAATGTCCCGTCGTTTGATCTCCAAGTCACTCCTTGGTTGTTGCCAAAAGATACGGGCCAGCGCACGCAGCTCCTCGCAAACGTCGGGCTGGATATCGGGATGAGCTTGGACCAGATCAACGCCGCGATCGCATCCTCGACCGACCCCACACAAGCCATGACGTTGCGCCGTGACGTGCCCTACGACCGCGCCGTCGCGACCAACATCTTATTGGGCGACAATCCTGCGCTCCACATCGTGACCGGCATGAAGCGGTACTACCCATTGTCTTCGTCTGTCGAGAGCCTGTCGCATGTGCTTGGCTACGTCGGTTCCGTGTCGCCGACGGACATCAAACAAAATCCCGGCACCTACCGCCAAACCGACGTGACCGGGAAAGTCGGCATTGAAGCCTCGTATGAGGATGCGTTGCGCGGGAAGGCTGGCCAAAAAGTCTACGAAGTCGATGCGCTCAACAAGGTGACGACGCTTGAGGACGATACGCCGCCGACGGATGGCAAGGACGTCCAACTGACGCTCGACGCCAACCTCCAAAAAGCCGCTGAAGTCGCGCTCAAGAAAGAATTGGACTCCCTCCACCTGGCGCGCGGTTCGGCGATCGCCATGAATCCGCAAGACGGTTCGATCCTGGCGATCGTTTCGTTACCGGCATACAACGACAACGATTTTTCTGGCACGGTCTCTTCGACCGTCTATAAAGCATTGGTCAGCAATCCGGATAACCCGCTATTGCCGCGTGCTTGGGCCGGCGTCTACCCATCAGGTTCGACGGTGAAATCCGTTGTCGCCACGGCAGCCTTGGCCGAGCATGTCATCACGCCAGAAACGACGGTTGATTCCGTTGGTGGTTTGCGCGTCGGCGGGACGTTCTTCCCTGACTGGAAGGCTGGCGGCCATGGCATCACCAATGTGCGCTATGCGTTGGCGTGGTCCGTCAACTCGTTTTTCTACACGGTCGGTGGCGGATACCAATCTTTCGTGGGTTTGGGTGTTGACCGGCTGACGGCGTGGATGCGTAAGTTCGGTTTGGGCGCCAAAATGGGGATCGATGTGCCAGATGAAGCCGCCGGGTTCGTGCCTTCAAAAGAATGGAAGCAGCAAACCAAAGGTGAGCCATGGTACGTCGGCGATACCTACAACTTGTCGATCGGCCAAGGTGACTTGCTCGTGACGCCGCTGCAAGACGCCGTGATCACGGCCGAAGTCGCCAACGGCGGACATACGATCCAACCGCATTTGGTGGCGCAGCCGGGCGTGTCCTACACGTCGTCGACGTTGCTCGCCGACGCCGCCGACATCCAAACCGTCCGTCTCGGTTTGCGCGACACCGTCACCTACGGCTCTGGAAAAGCGCTGTCTACTTTCCCAATCCCCGTCGCCGGAAAAACGGGTACGGCCCAATGGCGCAGCGACAAGGCGAACCATGCCTGGTTCACGGCCTTCGCGCCGTTTGATGCGCCAGAGATCCAAGTCACGGTCATGATCGAAGAAGGCGGCGAAGGATCAACGACGGCCATCCCGGTCACGCGTGACATCTTGCAAGCCTGGTATGACGAAAAGGAGCATCCCGGATCTGTCACGTCTACGGCGATGACGGCAACGACCACCCCACCAGTTGACACGCCTCCCGCCACTCGGTAGCCTGTACGTAATGACCCAGCGCGCTCCTGAAGCGCGCCTTTCATTCGTCCAATAACACGCCGTATGGCCGACAAGATCACCTACATCAGCCCCGAAGGTTTGGAGAAGCTCCAGGCGGAGTTGAAGTACCTCAAGACGGTCCGCCGGCGCGAGCTGGCCGAGCGCATTGATGCGGCCAAATCATTGGGCGACCTGTCGGAGAATGCCGAATACCACGAAGCCAAGGACGAGCTGGCGTTTGCCGAAGGCCGCGTCCAACAGATCCAAGAGATGCTGAAGAACGTGTCGCTGATCGAAAGCGGTCAAACGGGCGGCGTCGTCCGCATCGGCACGGCGGTCGAAGTCGAAGTCAACGGCAAAAAGAAAACCTATACGATCGTCGGTTCCAACGAGGCAGACCCTGTCGCCGGCTATATCTCGAATGAGTCACCATTGGGCGAGACGTTTTTGGGGCACAAGGTAGGGGATACGGTCGAAGTCGAGACACCGGCTGGTTTGACGTCATACAAGATCGTGTCCGTGGCGTAGGCGAGGCAGATCCCTTGACGCCACCGTTGACCTTGTTTGCGTTTAGCGGTACCCTCGCCACAGCTATGGCAGACGAATCCATCGTCCGGCGGGAGAAATTGGCGGCCTTGCAAGAAGCAGGGACGACAGCGTATCCGGCAACGGTTGAACGCAGCGCTACGATCGGCGAGGTGTTGGAACGTTTTGATACATTCGAAGCATCAAAAGAACAGGTGACCATCGCAGGCCGCGTGCTGACGACACGTGTCCATGGTGCGCTGATTTTTGCCGACATCATCGACGCCTCCGGCAAGCTCCAAATCTTGTTGAAGCAAGACGATCTTGGGCAAGCGTTTGACCAGTTCCGTGACCGTATCGATCCCGCAGACTTCATCCAAGCCACGGGTACGGTTTTCGTCACCAAGAGAGGGGAGCGCTCGCTCGAAGTCGCCTCCTGGAAGATTTTGTCCAAAGCGCTCTTGCCGCTGCCCGAAAAATTCCACGGCCTGTCCGACATCGAGACGCGTTTCCGCAAGCGCGAGCTCGACCTTATCTCGAACCCCGAAGTCCGCCATACCTTCCGCGTGCGCACGCAAGTCATCCGCGCCTTGCGCGAGATCATGGACCGCGAAGGTTTTGAAGAAGTCGAGACGCCGATCTTGCAACCGATCCCCGGCGGCGCATCCGCCCGTCCCTTCATCACGCACCATCACGCGCTCGACATCGACCTGTACCTCCGCATCGCGCCGGAACTCTACTTGAAACGTTTGATCGTCGGCGGGTACGAGAAGGTCTACGAGATCGGCCGCCTGTTCCGCAACGAAGGGATCGACTGGTCGCACAACCCGGAATACACCTCGATGGAATTTTATTGGGCGTACCAGGATTACCGAGGCCTGATGGATTTTACGGAAAAACTCCTGACCGAAGTCATTGCGCGCGTGAACCAAGGCAAGCTTGTGGTGAAATTCCGCGAACACGAGATCAATTTTGCCACGCCCTGGCCGCGCCTGACGTTCCGTGCCGCGATCAAAGAAGCTTGCGGCCTCGACATCGCCACGGCCGACCGCGAGCAAGTCATCAAGAAGATGCTGGCGCTCAAGATCGACTTCGATCCCAAAGAGCCGAATATGGGAAAGCTGTACGACGAGCTGTACAAGGAAACCGTGCGCAAGGCGCAGATCCAGCCATGCTACATCATCGATTATCCCATCGAGATGGAACCGCTCGCCAAACGTTGCGAGGACGACCCGCGCTTTGTGCAGCGCTTCCAACTCATCGCCGGCGGCATCGAGCTGCTCAAAGCCTATTCCGAATTGAACGATCCTATCGACCAGCTCCAGCGTTTCCGTGACCAGCAATCGATGCGCGAAGCAGGGGATGAGGAGGCGCAGCACATCGACGGCGCATTCATTGAAGCGCTCGAACACGGCATGCCACCGACGGCCGGGTGGGGGATGGGCATCGACCGTTTTGTGATGATGCTGACCGATGCGCCGAGCCTGAAAGAAGTCATCCTGTTCCCGACCATGCGCCCTGAATCATCCAACGACACTGAAAACGTATGAAGAAAATCGCCATGTGCTTCGGCACGTTTGATGGCCTCCATGCGGGGCATGAGGATTATTTCCGCCAAGCCAAAGAGCTGGCGGATGAGTTGGTCGTGATCGTCGCGCGCGATACGACCGTGGTTGACGTGAAAGGCGACCTGCCCTCCATGAACGAAGATGCGCGCCTCCATGCAGTGCAAGAGCATCCGCTGGTGGATGAAGCGCGCCTCGGCTACACCGACGATAAGTACAAGGTCCTCGAAGAGATCCAACCCGACGTCATCTGCCTCGGCTACGACCAGGAAGCATTCACCGAAAACCTTGACACTGAACTCGCGCGCCGTGGCCTGTCCGCGACGATCCACCGCTGCCATTCGTTTTATCCGGAATCCTACAAATCATCTTTGCTGCGCGGTGCCCGCCAAGAAGAAGAGGACACGACCGAAGCCGAATACGACGAACGCGGGCTGCCCATCTAAAAAAATATGCTCGATCCAAAATTCATCCGCGAACATGCACAAGAGGTGAAGCAGAATTGCGCCAACCGTGGCGTGAAAGTGGATGTCGACGCCTGGGTGAAGTTGGATGCGCAACGCATGGATTTGCTTCAAGCTTCGGAGCAGTTGCGCGCCAAACGCAACATCGTCGCCGAGCAGATGAAAAACGCCTCGGCCGATGACCGCGCGGCGCTGATTGAGTCCGGCAAACAGTTGAAAGAAAACCTCGCGATTGCTGACGCGTCGTTAGCCGAAGCCGAAGCGTCCTGGAAAAATATCTTGCTTTCCATCCCGAACATGGCACATCCGTCCGCTCCGATCGGTGCGACAGATGCGGACAATGTCGAAATACGCAAAGTTGGCGAGATCAAAAAGATCAGCAAACCGCTCGACCATGTCGAGCTCGCCAAGAAGCACGACTTGATCGATTTTGAGCGTGGCGCGAAAGTCGCCGGGGCGAAGTTTTATTTCTTGAAAGGACAGCTTGCGATCCTTGAGCAAGCGGTAATCCGTTACGCCGTCGACCTGCTCGTCAAAGAAGGGTTCCTTCCCATGACGACGCCGGACTTGGCGAAAGATGAAGTGATCGTCGGTACCGGCTTCAGCCCACGCGGCCCGGAGACGCAGATCTATTCGGTCGAGAATTCGGACCTGTCGCTCATCGGCACGGCCGAAATTACGCTCGGCGGATACCACATGGACGAAGTTTTGGCTGCCAACCAACTGCCCATCAAATACGCCGGCATCTCGCATTGTTTCCGCACCGAAGCAGGGACCTACGGCCGTGAGTCCTATGGCTTGTACCGCGTCCACCAATTTTCCAAAGTCGAGATGTTCGTCTTCTGCACGCCGGACCAGGCCGAGGCCATGCACCTCGAATTGCTGCGCATCGAAGAAAAGATTTTCCAAACGCTTGAAATCCCGTATCGCGTGCTCGACATCTGCACCGGCGATCTTGGCGGTCCTGCATATCGCAAATATGACCTTGAAGCCTGGATGTGGGGCAGGGGAGACGGCAAAGGCGGCTGGGGCGAAGTCACCTCGACCTCGAACTGCACCGATTACCAAGCACGGCGCCTGAATATCCGCACCAAAGATGCGAATGGTGAGAATGTCTACGCCTATACGCTGAACGGAACCGCAGTGGCAACATCGCGCGTGTTGATTGCTATTTTGGAGAACGGCCAGCAAGAAGACGGCTCGATCAAGATCCCGGCGGCGCTCGTCCCGTATTGCGGGTTTGAGAGCGTCGGTTGATTCCGCTACACTATCTGCCATGAAACGTCATCCCTCCAAGACGTGGGTTGAAATTTCGCGCGCGGCGTTGGCGCAGAACGTCGGCGCGTTTCGGCGTCATGTCGGGAAAAAGACGGCGGTCATGGCCGTCGTCAAATCCAACGCCTATGGCCACGGCCTGCTTGAGATCGCGCTGAACGCCGATAAGGGCGGCGTGGCGTGGTTTGGCGTCGACAATGTCGACGAAGGCATCGCGCTGCGTCAGGCGGGCATTTCGAAGCCAATTTTGATCCTCGGCTACACGTTGAATGAGCGTCTTACGGATTGCGTCGAGCAGCGGTTGTCGTTCATCGTCTATAACCTAGAAACGGCAAAAGCACTCAAGAAACTCAAGCTAAAGCCGGTCGGCAAGCATCCGAAGCTGGGTGCGAAAGCAGCGTTTGTCCATGTCAAAATCGAGACCGGTACGACGCGCCAAGGCGTGTCCGGACCGGAGCTCCGTCGCTTGGTGCGTGAACTTAAAAAGACGCCAGGCGTCGTCATCGAAGGCGCGTCAACGCATTTTGCCAACATCGAAGACACGACAGACCATTCCTACGCAGAACAGCAGCTCGAACGTTTCCAAGATGGCTTGTCGATCCTCGAAAAAGAGGGGATCGATCCGCCCTGGAAACATGCGGCATGTAGCGCGGCGACGGTGCTTTTTCCTGATACGTATTTCAATCTCGTTCGCCTGGGGATTTCGATGTATGGGCTTTGGTCATCTAAAGAGACGTTAGCAGTCGCGCGCAAAGAACATCGCTTGCTGGAACTCAAACCTGTCCTGACCTGGAAAACCGTCGTGGCGCAAGTGAAGCGCGTCAAAAAGGGGACGCCGGTCAGCTATGGTCTCACCGAACGCGTGTCGCGAGATTCTGTCCTCGCGGTGATTCCTGTCGGCTATTGGGATGGGTACGACCGCAAGCTTTCCAGTGTCGGGCACGTATTGATCCGCGGGCATCGTTGCAAAGTCGTGGGCCGTATTTGCATGAACATGTTCGTGGTGGATGCGACCGACGTGCCGGGAATCAAGGTCGAAGACGAAGTCGTGTTAATCGGACGCCAAGGCAAAGAGCATGTCCCGGCAGATGAAGTCGCTTCAAAGCATGGAACAATTAATTACGAGCTCGTCACACGCATTAATCCATTGATCCCAAGACGTGTTCTTTAGTGTGATTTTGTTTATCGAACAACGGTGCATTAGATCCCTGATATGAACCAACGAGTGCGTCGAAGCGGGACATTCTCTCAAACACGGGAGGGAATCGTCCAATCGAACCATTTGATTGTGGGCTTATTAGTGCTTGCCTGCCTTATTTTATCGGCTCTTTGGTTCTTTTTTGTTTCCGGCTACTGGTCGATCCAAAAGATCGAGACCAATCCACTGGTGGACTTGAAGGGGGGAGAGGTGGCATCAACAACTTTCGCTATCATTGATTCAGGTTCATGGAAGCCATGGGATCGCAGAAATATTTTTTTCATTGATCCTATCGTGCTAGCCAACCAACTGCGTGACCAGTTATTTGCTGAAAGCGTATCTGTGGATAAAGTCTATCCAGACGTTTTACGACTCAAGATAACGGAGCGCCAGAGGAGTGTTGTAGTCGCCTCGCAAGACCAGCTTTTGATCGTCGACACTAATGGGTTAGTGACAGGCGAAGCCACGACAACCACGGTAGGACTCTCTAAAGCACTTCTCCTGGGCCAGTCCTTGGCAGCGGCTGATGGTTTGCCGGTCATTGAATGCGGGCTGCCGGAGCTTGCCACGGCTGGTTACCAGGCTGCGAAGCCCGAAGACGTCAAAGCCTGGATCGAGGCATATAAGGCCTTCACAGCCGCTGGAGTGAAGTTCAGGTACTTCAAGCTCACGGATCCTGACGCACAGGAGCTTGATGTCCAGACCGACCAGGCTTACGTAGCCATTTTTGACCTTGGGTCAGACCTGATGCCGCAGATTGATACGTATAAGAAATTCTTGGACAGTAAGCCCAAGAACATGGTCCCGCATGAATACGT